>JAPLGY010000260.1 GCA_026389955.1 Caldilinea sp.
TCCCCGCCAGCACGGCGACCGCCAGCCCGACAACCAAAAAAGTCCACAGCGCCGCAGCGATCCCGTTGAAACCGAAGGCGAAAGGCGCTACTGCTACCAACAACCCGACAACGACCAACCACCAATTCATTGTCTGTACGCGTCGCATACAATTCTCCTTCCCCTGTAAAAGACTCAACAGAGAGGCCACTCTTCTCTCTTTCATTGTGAAGCAGACAGGTGAATTGAATGGTGGATTTAGGTAAACAAAAAGTTACAAAATTGGATAAAGCTCCGGAAAAGGCGTTCAAAGGAGCGTCAAGGGTTCGGTCAGGGTTCGGTCAAGGCTTCTCAAATGTACCAATCCAGTGTAGGATGGAGAGAGAACGATCAGCCCACCTTGGTGGCTGAAAAGGAAGGGATGGATGAAAAAGGCCAACTGCTTGCTTCTTTTGATCGACGACGAGGCAGAGTTTGTCCAGTCTGTGCAGCTTGCCATCGCTCTGCAGGAGCCGGAGTGGAGAGTGCTGGTGGCCCAGGATGGGGTGCAGGGGCTGTTCCAGCTGGTCGAGGCTCGTCCCGACCTGCTGCTGCTGGCGCTTCCGGATCTGCACGGCTACGACGTGCTCAAAGAAATTCGGCTGATCAGCAGTGTGCCGGTGATTCTGCTTTCGACCTGCGGCGAGGAGCTTGCCAAGGTTCATGGTCTGGAATTGGGGGCGGACGACTATGTGGTCAAGCCTTGTGGCTACTTCGAACTGCTGGCGCGGATCCGTGCGCTGCTGCGGCGCGGCGAGGGGCAGGCAGCGCCGTTTGAGCACCCGTATGTCACGGGGGCTTTGCGCGTCGACTTTGCGAGGCGGGGTGTGACGGTGGATGGCCAGCCAGTGCAGTTGACAGGGACGGAATACCGTCTGCTCGAAGTACTGGCTCGCAATGCTGGCCGCATTGTCCCCTACGACCGTCTGCTGCAGCGTGTGTGGGGGGACGAAGGTGTCGAGGGGCCGGCTTTCCTCAAAGTGTTTGTTTACCGGCTGCGCCGTAAGATCGAGCCAGATCCGGCCCACCCGCGCTATCTGCTCACCGAGCGTGGGTGCGGCTACTGGCTGAGCCCGGCGGCGGAGAGTTTTCGTGGATCGGAGCAAAAAGGTCTGTGATGGGTCCATATCAGGTCGTATTTCCCAACCAACACTCTTTTCAACTGCCGGCTGCCACGGTGGCGGCGATCGAGCAGGCCAAAGCCAAATACAGCGAGCCGCTCTGGTTGTATCGTGAGGAGCGGGTGCTCAAGGTTGGGGCGCACCAGTGGGTGGCGCCGGCAGGGCCGGCAGCGGCGCAGGCCCTGTGCGCCCAACATTCTGGAATCCTGGCTGTGGTCTGGAAACTTTTCAACCGCAGCTGGCTGGCAGCTGCGGAGTCCTACTGGCTGGACACGCGCCGCTATCCCACCCATCCTCGCCATTGGGGGAGTGGGGTGGTGCCTCTGGTGGACGAGGATCGGGGAATGCAGCAGATCGGGTGGGTGCAGATTCTGCAGCAGACGACGATGGACGCCAACTATGCTGTGTTCGTGCAGTTTGTGCTGCTCGACTGTTTTGAGCCATGTCCGCTGCCGGCGGCGTACGGGCAGGTATAGACTGGGAGCGGCGCCAGAGGGTTGACAACTGGCGCGTCCGCAAGAAGGGGGAACGCAAGGGGCTGCGGATGGAGTTTCCCAAGCGCAAGACCCGCAAGCAGGGACTGGGCGCTTCACCGGAACCATCAAGGTGTTGGATGGATGCATCCAGTTGCCAGGCGTCACCGTCGTCAAGGCAGGGCGTTTGTTTGCCAGCAGCAAGACCTGTCTGTGGATGGAAGAACGAACGCTTGAGATTGTCCGATCGAGTGTTCGTATGTGAGGCGTGCGGCCAGACAATGGACAGAGACCTGAACGCCGCCATCCCTCTGAAACATACCGTGAGTTCCACGGAAATGAACGCCTGTGGCGAGCCTGTACGTCCTGGCGACATCGCTCAGGCTGTGGTCGGTGAAGCAGGAACCTGGCAACAAGCGTCTCCTGGTGAGAGGTTTGGCCAGGTCCAAGAGGGGTGTACTTCAAGTTGGGGCAGTCGGGGGATAAGGATGTAGTACACGTGGGCC
>JAPLGY010000490.1 GCA_026389955.1 Caldilinea sp.
GGCAGAATTGTTTTATTCAAGCCCGAGGGACTTGATATAAATCTCGCGCTGCTGGTCGCGGCCCAGCCGGTCTGTGATGGCGTTGAAGTCTTCGACGGTGGCGGCGAGCGCGTCGCTGGCGCTGCGCTGGCCGGTGGCCGCCTCCGACAGATGAATGTCGAGCGCTGTCCAGTACTCGAAGGTGCCTGGGATGCGCAGATAGGGGAACTGCATCTCGGCGCCGAAGTTTTCGAAGTAGGCGTTGGTGTACGCCTCGGCGTCGGCTGCGTCCCAGCCTGCGGCCAGGTAGCCGTCGATCGTGTTGGTGCCGTTCGGTTCGAGGTAGTGGCTGAAGCGGCCTGGGTCCACACCGTCCCAGCCACGGTAGGCATACACCTCAGATTTGGCCGGGTTGGCCATCAACGCCAGCAAATAGTAGGTGCAGTCCGGCGCGTCGGAGAATTTGGAGATGACGCCGGCCCACGAGCCGCCGGTGGTGTTGCCCACCTTGTTGGGGGCTTCGGTCTGCTTCCACTCGCCCGCAGCAATGTCGTAGTACTCGGTGGTGCCGGGCATGGGGGCTGCGCCAGTCTTGCCCTTGACCTGGCTGCCTTCCTGCTGTGCCAGCGCACCCAGATCGCCCCAGGTGAAGGTGAGCGCTGCCTGGCCGCGCAGGAAGTGATCCCACGATTCGCCCAGGCTCCAGCCCATCATGGCTTCAGGGCCAAACTGCACCAGGTCGATCAGTGTCTCCATGGCGCGAACATGGCCCGGGCTGCCCATGAGCGGTTCCATCGTGGCTGGGTCAAACCAGAAGAGATTGGGGTTGTCGGGGCCGATGACAAAGGGAGCGGCGAAGGACATGAAGTGGAACATGCCCTGCCCTCCTACCTTGAGGTGCATGGTCAGCCCGTTGTCTGGCGTGCTGTCCCCGTTGAGGTCTTTGCCGTTGAAGTACTCGGCCGCATCCCGGAACTCCTGCATGGTGTCCGGCACTTTAAGATCATAGCCGTACTGCTCTTGGAAGGCAGCCTGGTGTGCCGGGTCGGCAAACAGGTCGCTGCGGTAGTACATGACCTGCCCGTCGTGGTCGTTGCCGACCATGTAGAGCTTGTTGTCGTAGGTCAGCAGGTTGCGCGGGCCCTGCTGGACATCCTCGATCTCCCACGCCGGGTATTTGCCTGTCGTGTCGTTGTAGTACTCGTCGAGCGGCAAAATGTAGTCGCCGCCGACCAGGTCACCCAACCACCAGGCACCTGCGATCGACGTGTCGTACTGGCCGGTGCCGGTCGTCATGTCGGTCAACAGTTTGGGGAAATGCTCGGCAAAGGGGACCTCGACGATCTCCAGGGTTGCACCGGTGGCAGCCTGAAATTCATCGCGCACCTCGTAGAAGGGCCCCGAGATCGGGCCTTTTTCCCCAGCGGTGTTGACGATCACGGTGACGGTTTTGTCCTGACAGAAACAGGCTTCGCCCTCACACGCTTCTGCCACCACCGGGGGAACCAACTCGCCTGCCTCGACAACGGTGGCCGCCTGCCCTTCATCGACGACCGGGCCACCCTCTGTGGCGGGCTGGGCTGCGGGCGCTGCAGGGGCGCCGCAGGCGCTCAGCACCAGCGCAAAAAGAATCAAAACAGAGAACAGGGAAAAAAACTGCTTACGCATGGATTGTTCACCTCTTTGTACAATTTGTGAAGTAAAAAAGTTTGATTTGACAAAAATACTCTGGGTCAGCATCGGCAATTCTGTCGTTTGCTGGATTTTACCTCCTTCGGTTTGATGCGCATGGCTTCAATGGCCACGGTTGCCGCGTTCTTATCAGTCGCCTTCGGTCAATTCAGACCCCCGTATTGCATACCCGCTGATGCCCCATACGGAAAACAGCCGCCGAACTGTGTCCTGTCAGAACCCATCCGACAACGAACTTGTAGAAGACGATTTGGGGTGCCCCACGCTGCCCGAACGGACAGCTCCTGACCGCAATCTCGGTATGAGTTGCCTGATCTAAACATCAACGAAACGACTGATCTTTCCCCATCCTAGCAGCAAACCGGGGAGCCGTCAAGTTCTAAATTTGTGCCGCCCCCTCGGGGTGCACGACTGTCGCTGGCTGTGTCATGCCGAATCGAGGGGGGGGGCGGTCCGTCTGCGCAGCCTGGTCTGGAGGAACAGCCCGATCTGCTGTGCTTCAGCCAGCTTCATCGTCCAC
>JAPLGY010000718.1 GCA_026389955.1 Caldilinea sp.
GTGAGAAGGGTCGAGCGGGTGACCATGTCAGGAACGTCGATCGATAGACTGGAACCGGGCCAGGTGTTGGCGGCGATGGAGACGCCGGTGAGCGGGTTGACTGCGGGGGTAGCGGCGGCCCGGCTGGCTCAGCATGGGCGCAACGAGCTGCACGAAGGCCGCCGCACGCCGCTTTCTCGTCGGCTGCTGGCCAATTTTACCCATCTGATGGCAAGTTTGCTTTGGATAGCTGGGGGGATGGCTTTTGTGGCCGGCATGCCGCAGCTGGGTGTAGCCGTCTGGCTGGTTGTGTTGCTCAACGGGGCCTTCAGCTTTTGGCAGGAGTACAAGGCTGAACGGGCCACCGAGGCTTTGCGCAAACTGTTGCCGGTCTACGTACGTGTGCTGCGCGACGGGCAGGAAGAGCGGATTGCAGCGGAGGAGCTGGTGCCTGGCGACATCATGTTGTTGGCGGAGGGAGACGCCATCTCTGCGGATGGGCGTCTGATCCAGGCATTTGAGTTGCGGGTGGACCAGTCGACCCTCAGCGGGGAGTCACACCCGGTGCGCAAAGATGCGGATGCGGTGGTTGGCACCGACCTTGCCCTGGCTGAACTGCCCAACCTGGTCTTTGCAGGGACGGCTGTGGTGGGGGGGACGGGGCGTGCGGTGGTTTTTGCGGTTGGCATGGCGACTGAATTTGGCAAAATTGCGGCGCTGACGCAGTCGATGGGCACCCAGCTCAGCCCTTTGCAAAAGGAGATCCAGGTTGTCACCCGTCTGGTTTCCATCTTTGCGGTGGTGGCAGGGGTGCTTTTTTTTGTCCTTTCCACCTGGGTGGCTGGGATGGAGGTGCTGGAGGCGTTTATCTTTGCGATGGGGATGATCGTTGCGTTTGTGCCGGAAGGGTTGTTGCCGACCGTCACCCTGGCTCTGGCCATGGGGGTACAGCGTATGGCCAGGCGCAACGCCATTGTCAAACGGCTCTCGTCGGTGGAGACGTTGGGCTGTACGAGTGTGATCTGCACAGACAAGACGGGCACGCTGACCCAAAATGAGATGACGGTGCGCCAGATTTGGGTAGGTGGCAGAACCTATGGGGTCACCGGTGCAGGGTATGCTCCGGAGGGGGAGCTTCAGGAGGAGTCGGGTGAGGAGTCGGGTGAGGAGCCGGGTGAGGAGTCGGGGCAGGGTGCGGGGGATCTGGCTGCCTGTCTGGTTGCGGCGGTGCGGTGCAACAATGCCCGGCTGATAGCGCCTGGGGAGGGAACAGAGAGCAAACCGGGCTGGCAGATTTTAGGGGATCCGACCGAGGCTGCGCTGCTGGTGGTGGCACGCAAAGCTGGCCTCGACCTGGCTGCGGTGGCAACTGGCTGGCCGCTGGTGCGGGAGCTGCCGTTCGAATCCCAACGTCGGCGGATGAGCACGATCCATCGAGAGCTGTCGACCAGCCAGGGGGCCGGCGAGATTGGGGAGAGGGTTTTTGTCAAAGGAGCCCCCAGTGAGATCCTGGCACTCAGCAGCCATGTGCGGCTGGGTGGGCAGGCTCTGCTGCTCGATGGTGTGCAGCGCCAGAGGGTCATGGAGGCCAACGACCGGATGGCGCGTGCAGGAATGCGTGTGCTGGCTGTGGCAGAGCGGCGGCTGTCCATTGGGTTTAACGATTACCGGGCGGAAGCGGTCGAGCGGGATCTGGTGCTTTTGGGGCTGCTTGGGATGCTTGACCCGCCGCGGCCGGAGGTGGCGCAGGCGGTAGCGACCTGTCGGTCGGCGGGCATCCGCACGATTATGGTGACCGGCGACTATGGGTTGACGGCGGAGAGCATTGCCCGCCGCATTGGGATTGTTGTCCGGCCTTTGCCTCGTCTGGTGACGGGTGCCGACCTGGACGGGATGGATGCGTCTGCGCTGGCGGAGGCGTTGCAGGACGAGGTTATCTTTGCGCGTGTCTCGCCGGACCACAAGCTGCGTGTTGTTGCTGCGCTGCAGGCGTTGGGGCATGTGGTGGCTGTCACTGGGGATGGGGTCAACGATGCGCCGGCGCTCAAGCAGGCAGACATTGGGGTTGCGATGGGGAAGGGGGGCACCGATGT
>JAPLGY010000185.1 GCA_026389955.1 Caldilinea sp.
GATTGGCACCGAAGGAGTGCGTCTTGAGCAGATCGGCGCCGGCATTGGCGTAGGCCTGATGAATTTCGCTGACCCAGGCTGGCCTGGAGAGCACAAGCTCTTCCAGACATTGTTCGCTGCTGGCCCCTTTGGCGTACAGCATCGTTCCCATGGCACCGTCGGCCAGCAGAGGCCCCTGGGCCAGACGTTGTAAAAATGGATGCTCGTGCATGCTCTTCCTGTTTCTTTGATAGTTTCTTCAAAACCGTTGCAGTATAGCATAATACAGAGCAACGTGTACCGCTGACCGGCCGATCAAAAATACGCAGCTGTGCGTCGAGCATGCAGACACGAGAATTGAGTAAAATCAGTGAACGACCCTTTGTCGTCTGCGGCTGTTGAGCCAGCCGTTTTGCAGCAAAAGCAGCTGCGCACCATTGTCGAAACCGACCTGCAGATCGAATCGATCCAGAGCCCGCGCGACCCGCGCAAGGAGGGCGTTGTGGTCTTCTGTGGCCGCCTGCTGCGCCCCAGCCATCTGATTTTTGCGCGCTGGCAAGCCGAACTGGGTCAGCTCGGCTTTACCCCGCTGCTGCGCGCAGCCGAGGAGGGCCCGGCGGAGGGGCGGGTCTGTTTGCGGATCATGGCAGGAATCGTGCGTCCAAGCCGCCCACGCGCCTGGATCAACGCCTTGCTCTTCTTGCTCACGGTCGTCAGCACGCTTTTTGTCGGTTCGCTCTACAGCGACGTTCCGCTGGAACTCCAATCGGCCTGGGATCTTCTGCACCCGGCCAATCTGGCCAGGGGGGTGCCCTTTGCGGCGTCCTTGCTTGGCATCTTGGCCGCCCATGAGTTCGGCCATTATTTTGCTGCCCGTTACCACAAAGTGGCTGTGACGTTGCCCTATTTCATCCCGATGCCGTTCACCTTCGGCACGCTTGGGGCCTTCATCCAGCTCAAAGAACCGATCCCGGACCGGCGCAAGCTGTTTGACATTGGCGTGGCCGGCCCGCTGGCCGGGCTGGTGCTGGCCATTCCGTTGCTGCTGGTCGGGCTGGCGACCAGCGAAGTGGCAGTTCCCCCCCCCAACACGCCGTTGATGCTCGAAGGCAACAGCCTTCTTTACCTGGCCGCCAAATGGCTGATCTTCGGTGCTTTGTTGCCCGACCCTGTCACCGGCCGCGACGTGTTTATGAACCAGGTCACCTTCGCTGCCTGGATCGGGCTGCTGGTCACTGCGCTCAATCTGCTGCCTGTCGGCCAGCTGGACGGCGGACACACGGTCTTTGCCCTGTTTGGCCGCAAGGCACGCTACGTCAACCTGGCCGCCGTCGGCCTGCTGGCTCTGCTGGCGACAGCAGGCGTTCCCTTTGTCCAGGAATTGCTGCCGGCGCTGGCCTCGGTCGGCTACACCGGCTGGTTTCTGTGGCTGTTTCTGATCCTGAGCCTGATCGGCGTCGAACACCCGCCTGCCTTGGACGATGTAACCACCCTGGACCCGCGGCGGCGCCTGGTCGGGATTGCCGTGATCGTGCTCTTTGTGCTGCTCTTTGTCCCGGTGCCGCTGCGCATGGTATAGACCGTTTGCGGACCGGGGACGAGCGCCCCGTGGTTGTCGGTTGAGTGGATTTGGTTGAATCGGTTGGGGGCGGTTGCCCTCTCTCAAACTGTGAGTGACCCTATGTCGAACGCACCATCCATGCAAGAAGTGATCCTGCGATTGCACGAGTTCTGGGCTGCACAGGGTTGCACGATCTGGCAGCCGTACAGTGAAAAGGTGGGGGCTGGGACGATGAATCCGGCCACCGTGCTGCGCGTGTTGGGCCCGGAACCGTGGAACGTCGCCTATGTAGAACCCTCTTTTCGCCCGGACGACGGGCGCTACGCCGAAAACCCCAACCGCATGCAGATGCACCACCAGTATCAGGTGATTTTGAAGCCCGACCCGGGCAACCCGCAGGAGCTCTACCTGGCCAGCCTGGAGGCGATCGGGTTGGACCGCACCCGCCACGATATTCGCTTTGTGGAAGACAACTGGGAGTCGCCTGCCCTGGGCGCGTGGGGGCTGGGCTGGGAGGTCTGGTGCGACGGCA
>JAPLGY010000654.1 GCA_026389955.1 Caldilinea sp.
GCGCGCTTCAGCGGTCCTGGCATGCGCTGGTCACGGCAAGGCGCCGAAAACCTGCTGCCAGTTCGTGCCGCCGTCCTTAGTGGACGCTTTGACCAGATGTGGGATGCTGCCAAAAACCTGCCCCCAGCGTGAAGTAGACCCTAATTTTTTCGGCAATTGGCGGTCAAGGCAGGCTATGCTATACTCAAATTAAAGTCTCTTCTTCCTCTGTCGGGCCGCTGCTCGCAGGGACAACGGACCCGGCACCAAGAGAGAGCCCGCACTTGTTGCCCGCAGGTGAGTGATGCGGGTTGCTCTCTGACAAGCCGCAGGAGCTATCCGCGCGGAGGCTCACACAAATGGTGTACATCCGGCATTGGTGGATTGCGTGGTTGCTGGCGGCTGTGCTGCTCATGCTCGGTGCAGCGTTGCGTGCTCCGTGGCAGGTAGCTGCCACCCCCGTTGCGCCTGCCGGCCAGCCGACCGCCCTGACTGCCCTGCACCGCAGTGGGCAGACCTTTCTCACCTGGCAGGAGCAGCCTGGCGCCGACGTGCGCTACCGTGTCTATCGCCACCATGCTGCGATCGACGCTGCCAACCTGGCAGAGGCAACGCTGCTCTACGCAGACGTGCCGCAGGATTCGGCGCGTTTTTACGCCAATCGGTACAACGTGCAGTCCAGCGGCGTCTGGGACGAACGCTATGTTGCGCGTTTTGTGATCGAGGAAGGTGCGCCGCCGTTGGCGGCTGGCCTCGGGCTGCTGGTGTGGACGCTGGCGCCGGTTGATTTTGAGGGCGCGCAGAGCGGCGCCGGTTACTACGCCGTCACAACCGTGACAGAGGGCATCGAGAATCGCACAGAGTTTGGCACCGGCAACACGACGGGCCCTATTGCCGAACAGGTCGCTGACCCGCTGCCCGTCGAGATTTCTGTCGATGCCATCGATCCGGGCGGCCACATTTTTATTCAGTACATGCCGCTGCGCGACTGGAACGTCACCTTTCACGCGCCCAACCCTGGCAACGGCTTCTACGGTCTGGAGGCTGCTGCACCCGCCGTCGCCAACGCTCTTCAGTACGCCTACGACTATGCTGTCTATGCGCCCAGCGCAGCAGATTGTGGCGGTTCGCTGCCAGCGACCGTGCCGGTGGTGGTGTCTCTGCACGGCTGGGATGGCAACAGCTATGCCCCCCGCACCGCAGACCCCGACCCCTACGGCTGGTGTGTCTACCGCATCTACCCGATCGATCAGAGCGAGACGTGGTGGTTCGGCTTTGCGCGGACACACGACTACCGGGCCAGCGACACACCGACCACGGGCGACACCATTGTGAACTACACCGAGCAGCGCGTGCTGCGCATGGTCTACGACCTGCTGCGCGACCCGCCCGGCCCCGCTGCCGACCCCAACCGTGTCTTTGTTTTCGGCGGGTCGATGGGGGCCAGTGGGGCCCTTGCCTTTGCACTGCGTTATCCCAACGTCTTTGCCGCCGCCTATGCCGGCCAGCCGATGACCGACTATGCCACGTCGGGCGACGGCGGCGGCGTGGATTGGCGTCCTGATGTCGAGCCGAAGTGGGGAGCCGTCGCCGACAACCTGCCGGTCAACATCACCGCGCCGGGGGACTGGGCGGCGGCGCTGCAAGCCTACAACGGCACCAACGTCTGGAGCTGGCAGAACCACCAGATGCAGCTTGTCGCCCGGCGCGGGTACGATGCCACGCCGTTGGGGATAGCGCACGGTGTCGAGGACGATGTGATCGAATGGAGCACACAGGGAGAGCCGGTCTACCCGGCGCTCAACAGCAGCCGTCAGCTCTGGGGCGGCGCAGCGGTGGCAGGCGGCCACTCGTGGACAGGCTTTGGCGGCTCGCTCTACAATCTGGACCAGGATACGCGGCCCGGCGGTGCGCTCGTCCCCTTTTTTCGCTTCTTGCCCGTGCGCGACGAGACCGTGCCCGGCCTCAGCAACGGCAGCACCAACGCAGTGCTCCCGCCGACAGGCGTGGGAGAGTACAACCTGGCTGTACGCTGGTCGGCATCGTGGGATGCGTGGGACGGCGCACCGGTCGATACGTCGACGCAGTGGGCGATGAGCTTTTGCTACCAGGATGTGGATCGGTACAGCAACGAGTGCGGCAGCGGCCGGCCGCTCACCGTCGACATCACCCCGCGACGTACGCAGCACTTTGCGCGTGTCGCGGGCGCCATCTATCGCTGGGAGAACCGCCGTGTGCGCGACGGTCTGCTGGTGGACAGCGGTGTCGTCACGGCGGATGGCGACGGGCTGATCACTGTGCCCGCCTTTGCGCTCAACGACCCCGATGGCAACCGGCTGATCCTGGCGCCGACGGGAGATGTTCCTACAGCGACCCCGACCCTCTGCCCGGCTGCCACGCCGGAGCCACTCTGGGTCGAGCCTGTGCTCTCGCCCACCGAGCTGCTCACACAAACGATCGTCGTCCACATCGGCAACGGCGAGGCGGTGACCGTAACGGCCGCTGGGGGGGTCTTCACCCAGACCGGCGCGTTTGCCGCCACAGGCAACCCGGCGCGCGTCACCATCAACCTGCTGCCCAACAGCGTCCACGATCTGACTGTGGCGGCACGCGTGCGTACGACCAGTGGCGGTGGCTGCACCTTCGGCGGCTATACGCTCTCCACCCAGCAGGATCGCTACGGCGCAGTGCTGCGCATCGTCCAGGGCAGGGTGCGCGCAGCCTATCTGCCGGTGGTGCAGCGCGCAGCAGCGACCGCTACGCCGACCGCTACGCCGACCGCCACGCCGACCGCCACGCTGACTGCCACACCGACCGCCACGCCGACCGCCACAGGTACAGCCGTTGCGCGCACCTGGCCTGACACCCGCGACGGCGTCCATGTTTTCGACGACCAGCTGCTGCCCACCCTCAGCGACGCGCAGTGGCAGTTTGCCGCCACGCACTATGCAGGCGTGCAGAAGATGACGCGCCCCGACGCCGATACGCTGCGCAGCTACAACCCCGATCTGCTGATCCTGCACTACCGGCTGGGGTTGGCGCTTGGCTATCGTGGCATTGAGAATGGCTGCCAGCCGGTCGGTGAGTACGTGCGCGTGGTGGAGGGCGCCGCGTGGGTGCAGGAGTGGCCGGGGGAGGATGTCGTGCAGGAAGATTGGTTTGCGCACTGGCCGGAGAGCAGC
>JAPLGY010000516.1 GCA_026389955.1 Caldilinea sp.
GGCCCGGCTGCCCAAACGTATCTGGCACACCGGCGAACGGCTGCAGGCTGCACTCCAGGTCGCACATTTCGGCCCTGCCACACTCACGGAAGCCACAGTCGACTGGGCGCTGGTCGCTGCAGACAGCAGAGTCGTTGCCTCCGGGCAGGACGTCGTGGCACAGATTGTGACCGGGAGCCAGCCTCTCGTGGCTGCGGTCGACCTGCCGCTGGAGCGGGCGCGGCCCGCACAAAAACACACCCTGGTCGTCGGCGTGGAGGCCGACGGTGTCCGCTGCGAAAACGACTGGGAGGTGTGGGTCTTTCCCGAACAGCTGGCCCAGCTGGAGACGGGCACGGTGGTCACCCAGGAGATCGAGGTGGCGCTGCGTGCAGCGCAGGCAGGGGGGACGGTCTTGCTCCAGCTTGACGCAGCGCAGGTGGCCACCCACAGCCAGCTCGGCTTCTCCAGCATCTTCTGGAACACCGCCTGGACGCACGGCCAGGCGCCGCACACCCTGGGGATCCTCTGCGACCCGGCGCACCCGCTCTTTGCCGACTTTCCCACAGAGTTTCACAGCAACTGGCAGTGGTGGGAGCTGATCCACGGCGCTGCCGCCATGCAGTGCGACCTTCTGCCACCCACACTGCGCCCGCTTGTGCAGGTCATCGACACCTGGTTTGAAGCGAGACGGCTGGCCTTGCTCTTCGAGGCACGTGTCGGCGACGGCAGACTGCTGGTCAGCTCGATCGACCTGGAAAGCGACCTTGACCGTCGCCTGGTGGCGCGCCAGCTGCGCAACAGCCTGCTGCGCTACCAGCAGAGCGACGCGTTCCGGCCCGCCACAGCCATCAACGCCGAACAGGTGCGCGGCCTGGTCCGCCAGACTCCACACCTCCCTCCCTTCACGGAGTGATTTCCTCCCTGGAGGCGGTCGGGCCACACAGCAATCGCAGGTGTTCCGTACCGACTTTCTCAAAATTCTGTGGAAAAGTCAGGGTATCGAACAGAAGCATCTTCACATCAGGGCTGCAGAGGGGGGCCCAGAAAGCCCAATAACAGGATCACTGCAAACGGACACACCTGAAACTGCGGTCGACGACGGTGACGCCTGCCTCCTCGGCCATGTAGGTGAGAATGCGCCCAAACTGTCCAAGCGCCGCGTCGCTGAGCACACGCGCTCGACGGCGGTTCTTGACCATGCCCTTGACGTTCAGCTCCTCGATGACGAGAACCGACGGACGCTTGTCGGGGATGGCGCGCGCCGCCTTGTTGTGCGCGTCCCTCCGCACGTTTGCCACCTGCAGATGCAGCCCCTGGCGACCTTCATTCGCGCCTTTGACCGGTTCTTGCCACCTTTGACACGACGAGAAAGCCTGCGCTGCCATCGGCGCAGCTGCTTGATTTTCACAGCCAACGCTTTTGGATTTGCTCAGCAAGTTCCATCTGACCAGGTGGCAAGCTTCTTGATTCCTTCATCGCCGCCCAGCACATTGCTTTAAATTGATTACCCCCCCAATATCGGTTGGTTCCAGCGCTCTCTCCTCTTTCATCAGAAGCGCCATTCCGCCGACATGGGCAAAGCGGAGATCGAGGCGTTTCTCACCCATCTGGCGATCGGAGGCAACGGCGCCACCTTCGACAAGCTCTGCCCAAAGGCCTTTTGCAGCGGCACGAACGGCTTCCGTGCAGAGCATACCTTCGAGAAGACAGCACAATGCCTTGTGCACAATCTGCCTGGCAGAGTCGCCGATCAGAGCTGGCAACCTTTCCAACATTGTCCGAATCCTTCCTTCAAAAAACGTCTGCATGCGTTCACCCGCCCGCTGTTCTCGAATACATTGTTCAAAGCGTAACATGGCTTCTGGGCGGCATGAACAAAGGTTTACACGATTCTGCCACGTTTTGCGCTTGTGACAAATGTTGTAGATTTCCAATTTTATCCGAGATACAAACCGTGTGCAGTGCCGACGGGCGGGCGGCGCCGCGGAAAAGCTGTGCAGCCTTCGGGCAGAACCTGCTACAACACCTACCAATCCTACAACAACCCTGCTGCTACCTCTGGAGACGGAGCAGTTTTCCGTTGTAAAAACAGTTGTAGCTGTATGTAGGTCGCGGCCTTGTGACCTCGTCTGAAACACGGTGTTGCGTCTGCAC
>JAPLGY010000391.1 GCA_026389955.1 Caldilinea sp.
GGCCTTCGAGCAGGCCATCCAGGCCGGGCGAATGGCTATCCTGGTGAGCGCCGGAATCGTCGCCCAAAGCGCCCGGTTGCAGACGTGTAATGGCATCGACCAGGATCATGGCAGCCAGTTCACCGCCGCTGATCACGTAGTCGCCGAGGCTGATTTCGTGCGTTGCCAGCTGGAGGCGCACCCGTTCGTCGACCCCCTCGTAGCGCCCACAGATCAGAGCGATCCTGTGCTGCTGTGCCAGTTCTGCGACGATGCGCTGGGTCAGCGGCCGCCCTTGCGGGCTCAAAAGGATCACTGGCAGCGTTGCGGGCAGTGTGGCCGGGGTGTCTGGGTTCCAGTCGGGGAGAGGAGCGGAAGGGGCCTGCACCGACAACGACCAGCCGGGGGGGCGAGACAGAACGGTTTCGAGTGCTCGCACGATCGGTTCGGGTTTCATGACCATTCCGCCGCCGCCGCCGTAGGGTGTATCATCGCAGATGTGGTGGCGGTCGGTGGTGAAGTCGCGAATGTTGTGGAGGCAAATCGAAATCAGTGCGCGCTCCAATGCCCGGGCGACGATGCTCTCCCCGAATGGGCTGACAAACATTGCTGGGAAGAGGGTGAAGAGATCGAAGTGGATGCGATGAAAGGGAGTAACTTGAGTCTCAACCGTTTTTTCACTGGCATCAGACGGCGGTTCTCTGGATTCTTTGTCGGCCAACATGCTAATTCCTCCGTCCCGGCCAGCAAGGTTCCTGGAACAAGTTTGTTTCAATCTGAGGACAGACCCTCTGGCCGGTCCGGTTCCAGTGTACCACAAGCGCGCGGCACAGCCCAGGTGATCCTGCCTACGACAACCCGCCCCAAACCGTCCTGGATCCCCCTGCTGGTGCGCGGCGGCGCAGCATGCGCTCTGCTGGCTGCCAGCAGCTGGCTGATCTGGGCGCGCGGGAGCGCCGACGATCGCGCAGCAGAGCCTGCGCAGGTCGTTGTCGGTGACTCAAATGAGCCAGAGCCCGTCCTCGACACTGTTCTCGGTCTGCGTCCCACCTTCACACCGACCTCGGCCGCTACGCCGACCGCGATCGACAGCAGCGAACTTGCCCAGATCGAAATTGTCACGCCGACCCCAGACCCCGGCCGCTCGCTGCGCGTGGCGGGGGCCCCGGTGGAGCGTTTTGCGGCAGCCATTCCGTCCATCGGCAAGCAACCCGAGCTGATGGGTCTGTTTCCGATTGAGCTGCAGGCGCTCCAACCGGTGCTGCCAGCACCGCCACAGACGTTGGTCGATCTCGCCGAGCTGCCTACAGTTTTTGAAGAAGTGGTCAATGGTCCCTTGTCCCAGATTCAACTTTTTACGCTGGAAGGGGTGCACCTGACTGTGGACCCAAAACCAACGCCGACTGCTGTGCCTGTTCTGGCTGCTGAGCCGACCGAATTGTCTGCGCGGATGCCGCCCCCGCTGACCCTCGCGGGGCCAACCCGGGTCTGGGCCTCCTTCCAACCCAAACTGCCCGAAGAGAACGACCATTTCTGGATTGAATCGCCTTTTCTCAACACAGAGTTCAACAAGGTGGCGGCTCCCTCCTATCAATTTGGATCGACTGCTGGTGGCCAGTATCGCCCACACCATGGAATTGACATCGCCAATCGTTGGGGGACGCCTGTACGCGCAGCAGCGCCAGGGGTAGTTGTCTTTGCCGGGTTGGACGACCCGATCGCGATGGGCCCCTATCCCAATTTCTACGGCAACACCGTGGTTATTCAGCTCGACCGCAAACTTCCGGTTGCCGGGGGCGAAATCGATGTCTTCCTCTTGTACGGTCATCTTAGCCGGGTAACTGTCACCCAGGGTCAGCGGGTAGCTCCAGACGACATTGTCGGTGAAGTCGGCATGACCGGCATCGCCATCGGCCCCCACTTGCACCTGGAGATCCGGGCCGGCGCCAATACCTACCAAAATAGCATCAACCCCTATCTTTGGGTCCAGCCAGGGGCGGGAGAGGGTGCAGTGGCTGTGCGCCTGGTGACCGCCGATGGGCGCTCCTGGCCGGGCGCCCGGTTGACCCTGGCTCGCTTCGAAGAGGGACGAGCCGTCTGGGGCCGGCAGATCGAAACCTATCTTGACAACGAAAATCTCCTTCCCAATCCCTCCTGGGGAGAAAATGGGGCCATGGGGGATGTGCCAGCAGGCTACTATGTGCTGATCGGCAACGTGCAAGGAGAGGCGGTGCGGGCCGAGTTTTTTGTGCGCGAGGGACAGACGACCTTCGTTGAGCTCAGAACCAAACAATAAGGTGCCCCATGTATCCCAATCTGTCTGTGGCGGGCCCGGCGTTGCTGGACCGGATCCTGGAGGAAGCGCGCTCGATCTTGGCGACCGTCGGGATCGAAGTTCGTGGGCCTGCTTTGTATCGACGGCTGCTGGCAGCCGGGCTGAAGACCACTGCGGACGGGCGGATACTTTTTCCGGCAGCTGTTGTCGACCAGGCGCTGGCTGTGGTCCCTGCTGCTTTCACGCTGTATGACCGGGCAGGTCTGCCCCACGCCACAGTCGGCGGCCATCACGTCCACTTCGTTCCGGGTTCCAGCGGCCTCAAGATACAGGACCATCGGACCGGTGTCACACGGGGGGCGACCACCGCCGATTTCGTCGACTACGTGCGGCTCTGCGACGGCCTGGAACATATTCGCTACCTCGCCACTGCCTTCTCCACCGGCGACGATATCGAGGCAGAGGTCTCAGACGCCTGGCGGCTGCTGCTCTGTCTGACACACTCCACCCGGCCGGTCGTTTCCGGGGCTTTCACCGAGCATGGCACCCCGCGCATGGTCGAGCTGATGCAGCTCTTCCGCCGTGACCGTCAAGATCTGATCGACCGGCCGCTGGCAATTTTCACAGTCACGGCGACCGGCAATTTTCGCTACGGAGAAGATTCCTGCCAAAACCTGGTCGACTGTGTAGAGGCGGGGATCCCTGTCGAAATTGTGCCAGTCACCCTGATGGGGCTGACGGCACCGGTGACCCTGGTCGGCGCCGCCGTGTTTCATGCGGTCGATACTCTGGCCGGGATCGTCATGGCCCAGATCCTGCGGCCTGGGGCCCCTGTGCTCTACGGCGGAGCCCCTGCCGAATTTCACATGCGCGAGACCACAGCGCCGATGCTCGGCGTGCAGGCGCTTGCGCTCAACGTCCTCAACGCCCAGCTTGGCAGACGGCTGGGGATCCCGGTCCAGGCCTACATGGCGCTGAGCGATGCCAAAGAGCTGGACGCGCAGGCGGGTGCCGAAACCTTCGGCAGTGCGCTGCTGGCAGCGCTGGCTGGGGTCAACTCGGTTTCTGGACCCGGGATGCTCGACTTCGTGTTGGTCTTCAGTCTGCCCAAACTGGTCTTTGACAACGAAGTCTGCGGCCAGGCGCTGCAGCTGGTCAAGCCCTTGAAGGTGGTCGACGATCTCCCCACACACGCCCTGGTCGAAGCACAACTTGCCGATCTGCATTTGATTACAGCCGGGCACACGCTGGCCCACTGGGAAGAACATCTCTACCTGCCGGGTGCTGTGTACGACCGCAAAAATCGGGAAGCATGGCAGCGCACAGGGGCCCGCTCGCTTTGGCAGCGAGCTGTCGCTGAGGTGGAACAACGGCTGGCTGCCTACACACCGCTTGAAACCGACCCGCTCGTCGTGGCCGAAATGGAGCGCATCCTGCGCAGCGGGATGAAAAGCCCCAGGCCGCTGCCGGCCATTCCAGGCCAGCCGGCCAGCGCGGCCAGCGGGGAGGGCCGTCGGCCACGTCGCTTTCGCCGCTGACAAACATGCAGAGAGCTGCCGGCCAGAGAGCTTCCGGCAACTCTGGAGCCGACCACAGCGGCCAATCAACGCCTTCACCACATTTACACACAACGGAGGTCAGCGTCATGCCAGTTTCACTCTCTGCCCAACCCACGGCGCGTGCAACCTTGGGACGCGTCGGCCTGCCAGCCCCCGTCCGTCTCCTGGCGCAGCAACATTGGGACGCAGTCGTCGTGGGTGGGGGGCACAATGGACTTGCCTGTGCCGCCTATCTGGCGCGTGCCGGCAAAAAGGTGCTGGTGCTTGAAGCGCGCGAGCGCCTGGGCGGGGCTTGTACGATCGAGGAGACCTGGCCAGGGTACCGTGTCTCGCCTTGTGCCTATCTGTGCGGGTTGCTCCACCCGGTCGTGATCGACGACCTGCGTATGGTCGACTATGGGCTGCACTGGACGCCAGCGACCTCAGGCATGTTTGTGCCCTTCGACGACGGCAGCAGCATCCAGCTTTGGGACGACGACGCCCGCTGCGAAGAGGAAATTCGCCGCTTCTCCCCGCGCGATGTCGCTGGCTGGCGGGCGATGAACGACACCATGCGCAGGGCGCGTGCCGCCCTGCGCCCTCCCACCGACGAAGACCTCTGGCTCTGCCGCCATCCTACCCGCCAACAGATCGAAGAACGGCTGAGGGGGGACCCCGAGGCACTCAATCTGGTGCTGAACTGGTCAATGGTCGACTACGTCGAGGAGTATCTCCACAACGAAACCCTGCAGAGCGCATTTCTGGGGCAGGGTGTGATCGGCACGAATGCCAGCCCCCACGACCCTGGCACTGCCTCCATCAACTTTCACCATTCTTCCGGCCGGCTGTTCGGAACCACGGGCACCTGGGGGTATGTGCGGGGCGGGATGGGAACTGTCTCTTTTATTCTGGCTGACCTGGCGCGCGACCTGGGCGCCACCCTTGCGACAGGTGTGCCCGTCGCGCGCATCCTGCCCGGTGAAGGCGTAGAGCTGGCAGGGGGAGAACGCATCTCTGCCACAGCGGTCATCTCCAATGCCGACCCGCGCACCACGCTGCGTCTGCTCGGCGATGCAGCAGACGCAGCGTGGCGTGCCCAGGTCGAAGCAGTCCCCCAACGGGGCTGTACGGTCAAAATGACCCTTGCCTTGACCGAGCTCCCCCTTTTTACAGCCCGCCCCGATTCCGAACACATCCACCGCGGCCAGATCAACACCCCGCTGACCAAAGAGGAGTGGAAAGCCTACCCTCTGCTCGCCCAAGCTGGCCACCTGCCCCCGCGGCTGTGGACCGAGCTCTACATCCAGACCACCTTCGACCCCAGCATTGCACCGGCCGGACGGCACCTGATGAGCGTTTTCGCCCAGTATGTGCCCCATACCTGTGCCGCAGGCAGCTGGGACAGCCGGCGCGCCGAAGTCGGGGAGCGGCCGATCGCATCGATTGCCCGCCATGTCAGCAATTTTCCCGACGCGATCGAACGGAGGGAGGTGCTGGGCCCGCCGGACATCGAAGCCAAAGTCGGTCTGAGCGGCGGCCACATCTTTCAGGGTGAAATCCTGCCAGAGTATTTGTGGGAGAAGCGGCTGGCCTACCGGACACCGATGGACCAGATCTACCTGTGCGGTGCCGCCACCCACCCGGGTGGGAGTGTGATCGGCGTCAACGGGCAGCAGAACCGTCGGGCGCAGCGAACGTCCCCGAGTTGGCCGGGCACTTTGTGGACAGGCGTGACGTCCCCGCTGCACAACGCCCACCAGCACCTTTCCGTGCCCCTCTGTTTCATCAGCCAGATGCCAAACCGATCTTGCCCAGCCGCCTGCTGATCCCCGCGATTGCGGCCGACATGCCAGTGGTCGAGCTCGGTTGGAGCAGCCGCACCACCGAGTCCGGGGCCTTTCTCACAGAATGGGATACAGCGTCCTATGCGGCCGGCTGGCATAAAAACAGCTCCCTGCCTGGCCAGTCCGGCAACATCGTTCTCAGCGGACACAACAACATCCAAGGAGCCGTGTTCCGAGAGCTGGATCGGCTTCAGCGCGGGGACACTCTCCAGCTTTTGGCTGGCAAACGCCAGTACACCTACGTTGTCGATGAAATTTTGATCGTGCCTGAAGAAACTGCGACCGAGCAACAGCGTCGCGAAAATGCCCACTATATCCAGCCTACCCCCGACAGCCGGCTGACATTGATCTCCTGTTGGCCGCGCAACGCCAATTCGCACCGCATCATCGTCATCGCACTCCCGGCCAGACAGGCTCAGGGCC
>JAPLGY010000358.1 GCA_026389955.1 Caldilinea sp.
GACCACATTGCCGTCGGCGTCGCGCTGGGCGAAGCTGGTGACGACCGTCAACCCCAGCGGCAGCACCAGCAGCCCTCCCAGCACCAACAGCGCAGGCAGGATCAGCAGAAAGCCCTGCCAACGGCGATTTTCGCGCAGCAATTGGAGCATGGCACTCATCCTGTCAACACGCTGGCTGTCTCTGCGGCAAACTGTACGCAGACCGTGTCGCCTGGCTGTGCCCCCTGGCGCAGGGCCGCCAGGTTGTTCTGCTCGCGCACCCGGATTGTCTGGCCGCTGGCCAGGCGAACACTGTAGTAGGTATCGGTGCCGATATAGACCTGGTCGACGACCTGCCCTTGCAGTTGATTGGCCAACAGCGTTTCCAGCGGGCGAAGCGTCAACTTTTCGGGCCGTACCGCCACGGTGACCGGGTTTCCTACAGCCACAGGCTGGGCCATGGACGCCCATACCGGGAGCCCACCAGGCAGTGCGACGAGTGCCTGGCCTTCCTGCACCTGTTGGACACTTCCTTCCAGAAAGTTGGTCTCGCCGATAAAATCTGCGACAAACCGGCAATTGGGCTGCTCGTAGATCTGGGTGGCGCTTCCAACCTGCAGGGCCACCCCGGCATCCATCACCGCAATGCGGTCGCTCATCGTGAGTGCCTCTTCCTGGTCGTGGGTGACGAACACAAAGGTGATCCCCACCTCGCGCTGCAGTTTCTTGAGTTCAAGCTGCATCTCTTTGCGCAATTTCAGGTCAAGCGCGCCCAACGGTTCATCCAGCAACAGGACCTGCGGGCGGTTGACCAGCGCGCGCGCCAGCGCCACACGCTGCTGCTGCCCCCCAGAGAGCTGTTTGGGGCGCCGCCGCTCCAAGCCGCTCAGCCGCACCATCTCCAGCGCGGCCCCGACTCGTCTTTGTACCTCCTGCCTGCCGACTTTCTGCATCTGCAGACCAAAGGCCACATTTTCCCCGATCGTCATGTGGGGGAAGAGGGCATAGTTTTGAAAGACTGTGTTGACCGGGCGTTGATAGGGGGGGGTTTTGCCCATCGGCTTTCCCTGGATCAGAACCTCTCCGGCGCTGGGCAGTTCAAAACCAGCCACCATGCGCAGGGTTGTCGTCTTGCCACAGCCTGAAGGTCCCAAAAGTGCAAAAAATTCGCCGTCGGCAATTTGCAAAGAGAGCTCTTTGACGGCGGCCACCGTCTCCCCGGCGGGGCCCAGAAAACGTTTCCATACAGCACGCAGCTCGACGGCGTAACCAGCCACTGCACCTTCTCCTGAACAGACTGACCGATCTGATTTGAGCAGGGGAAATTTTACTGAATTTTCTTGCGCACACCATACCATTTTTTTCAGAGACTGCCAAACAGGGCAGGTAGGCTGTTGGCACGGGGGACCCTGTCTCCTGCGCCGGCCTCTAGCGGCTCACCGCTGGCAGATACAAGGTCTGCCCGGTCTCTTCTTCTGGCTGGCCGGCAGCCCAGGCAGTCAGCAGGGTGACCAGGGCTTGCGGGGTGTTGTGCGGGGGAGAGTGGCCGGCCTGGTCCCGTTCGCTGGGTCCGTGGCAGGAGGTACAGATGCGGATTTCGCCAGACTGGAAAGTAACCCAGTAGCGTTCGCGCACGACACCTGCCCCTTGCGCGTCGGTCAGCTGCCAGGTGAGGGCGCGGCTGGCCGGCACAAACGCAGCAGCCGATCCATCGGCCTGAACCACAACGCTGCCGGGCAGGGCTGCGGCGACCGGAGCATTGGCCGCCAGCGCGGCTGGGTCGTGCAGAAAACGGGCCAGCACCCGCCGGCCAGGCTCGATCGTGCTGCCTCCCCCTCGCCAGCCGCGCACCTGATCTGCCTGAAAAAATTGCAGGGCAGCGACCTCATAGATCTTGCCAGGGGCGCCTGTTGTCTGGTGTGTGCTGTGGGCGACCCGCAGGTTAAAGGGCTGCTGCAGGTCAAAGTCATCGCGGGTTGTAACATCGCGCACCACTGCCAACGCCAGGTTGTGCTGGCGCAGATAGGCACGCAGGGCCGCCTCGTCGACTCCTGCCTGCGCCAAAGCAGCCGCCTCCGGCTCTGGGAGTGCCAGGGTCGTCAGAGGGCGTATCGGCCGTGGGCGGGCGTAGACTTCGACCGGGTTCAACTCCCACAAAGGACCGCTGTAAGAAACTAGCTCGTCCGGGCTCCAGTAGCGGAGCGTCGCCGTGATGCCTGCTGTCAGCGGCTGGGCAGCGGCCGCATAGCCGTTGCCAGCCGGCGCCAGCACCCTCAAGCGGAAAGCATAGGTAGAGTTCAAAGGCCCCCCCTCCCCAGCCTCCTCGCCCTGGGTAGCGGTGTGCGCAGCCACCAGGGTGCCGTCGCTGAGCACCAGCGGGTCTCGGTAGTGGCCGCTATTTTCTGGCCGCTCGTCCGTGCTGGCTGTGGCCCGGTGGGTGACATAGGTCACCTGCAGCTGTCCGGGAGATCGATCCGGCGGAGCTGCCAGGCTGACTACCTGGCCTGCCCCGTGGGTGCCAAATTCGGGGGCATCGATCGCGTAGTAGAGACCAGGCTGGGTCGGGTCTTCGGCGATCTGCAAGAGATTGTCGACCGGATTGGGGTTGAAACGGGCCAGCTGCCCATAGTAGTCTATGACGTTGCTGTCGTTGTCGATGCTGGCTGCAATGTAGGCGTGCAGTTCATGGCGGCCTACGTGGTTGAGCACCTCGCCGTCGCTGCCATCTTCGTGGATCGTCCAGGGAAAGAAGTGGTTGAAGGTGTGGCCCACCAGATGGGTGCCGGCCAGCAGGTCGGCGCGTGCGGCGCGCGGCTCCGGAAAGAGCTCGCTGCGGCTGGTCAGCACCGCTGCACCTGCCCCCTCGTCGGCATAGTCAAAAGTTCCGTACGGTTCCGGGTCGCCGGCCAACAGCGCCAACGCGTCGGCGTCGGCCTGCTGGTCACGCTGCAGGTGGTCCCACTGGGTAAAGAGGAGACGGCCAAAGCTGTCGATCAGCGGGGTAAAATCCCCCGAAGGCGCATGGTTGAGCAGACGCAGGGCGCCGTTGGCAGGGTTCAGGCTCCACAACCCGCTCACCGTAGGGGCGCTTTCATATTCATCCAGCTGGGGATACAGATGGCGCTCCCCCGAACGGGGGCGATCGCTGGTGAAAAAAATCTGGTCCTCTGTTCCGTAGATCGGGCTGACATTGTTGTACTGCGCTGGCTGGTTGGGCAGGTGGCGGATGGACGGTGTCTCCTGCTGGCCCAGCCCGGTGATCTCGTAGATCTGCCAGTAAAAGACGCGGCTGTTGTCGTACTGGCGCTCGGGGGCGCCGACCACCATGCTGAAGAGGGCCTTCTGGCCGTCCCAGTGCACGGCCGGGTCCCGCACGGCGATGGCGTCTGCTCCTTGAAACCCTTCGGGATCATCGCTGCCGTAGCCAGCTGCCGCGGTGAGGTTTTTGAGCGTGCCATCGGGATAACGAATCCACAGCGCGCCGCCGCGAGCTACCACATCCATGCCGGCCAGATGGTTGCCAAATGTCGAGGTGATCGTCGCAAAATCAGAGCGAATCGGCGGCTGGGTCACAAAAAGGATCGGATGAGGCAGCTGTGGGGTCACGGGTCCCTGGGCGAAGGCAGCCCCCTGGATTGTCTGGGTGAGCAACACAAGCCCAAGCGCTACCCCCCTGTACAGCAGATGCATCTTTTTCATGGCCAACTCCTTTGATTTGGCCGCTGTCATGGCTGGTACACAGCCCACAGCTCGAGGATCCACGCAGTGACCTGTTTGTAATGTTCCCAGGAACCGGGCACGGGGTTCGGCACATCGGCCATCAACTCTTGGCAATGCACGATTCGGAAATGTTGGCTGGCCAGGCCATTGACCACCGTGCTCAGCCGATGTCGGAACTCGCGCGGGCCCTGTATGCGCTGGGGCACCCCGGCGGCATCTTCGAAACTCCAGGCTGGATCGTCAAAAAATTCGGGGAGAACCTCTTCATCCTGGTACGGCCGGCTGAGACGGTAGCCTGTGCCGTCCCAGCTGGCGTCGTCGACGGCGTGGGTAAACGGGTTGTGCCACTGCAAAAAGTAGCTGCCACCAGGCCGCAACACCTGCACAACTTGTGCAAAGACGGCGGTCGGGTCTGGCACAAAGTTGATCGAATAGCCGTGATAGACCAGATCAAAGCTGGCCGCAGGGAAGCGGGAGAGGTCGCGCATATCGCCTTGTTCAGTATGCACGCTCAGCCCGTAGTGCGCAGCTGCCCGGCGGTCGCCGGCCAGTTGGTTGTCGGTGAGGTCGAGCACTGTCACCTGTGCCCCCAACAGCGCCAGCGCTGCCGACTGCTGCCCCCCCCCACAGCCCAGACAAAGCACCTTCTGCCCGGCAAGCTCTCCCAGCCGATTCTGGCTGTCGACCCGCTGCCGGGCAGAAATGGGATCCAGATCGAGCCAGGGCCGGGTGTAGAAAAATTCAGCTGCAGCCAGCGCTTCCCAGCGTTCTTTGTTGAAACGGGCAAGTTCATCGAGCATCTCCACTCCTTTCACTCCATTCAATCGAGGCCGGCAGCCAGCTGTTCACACGCCGCCACCCACAGCGCGCTGGCAGCGTCGCTGGGCATGCGCCAATCCCCGCGCGGGGAGAGCGCCACGCTGCCGACTTTGGGCCCGTCGGGCATGGCCGAACGTTTGAACTGTTGGGCAAAAAAGCGGCGATAGAAAACCTCCAGCCAGCGCAGGATCGTCGCATCGCTGTAAACGCCGGCAAATGCCTGCTGGGCCAGAAAAAAAACCTTGGCGGGCGCGTCGTGATACCGCACGACCTGGAACAAAAAAAAATCGTGCAGCTCATAGGGGCCGATCGTCTCCTCAGTCTTCTGCACCAGCTGTTCGCCCTCGGCCAGCGGCAGCAACTCAGGCGAGATTGGGGTCTCGATCACATCTTGAAGCAGAGCAGCGATCGCACCCGCAAACACTTCTTCGGCACACCACCCAACCAGAAAACGGACCAGCGTCTTGGGAACTCCAGCGTTGACATGGTACATCGACATGTGGTCGCCGTTGAAGGTCATCCAGCCCAATGCAGCTTCTGACAGGTCGCCGGTTCCCACCACCAGCCCCCCCACCTGGTTGGCCACATCCATCAAAATCTGGGTGCGCTCGCGCGCCTGTGCGTTCTCGTAGGTGACGTCATGGCGCGCTTCGTCGTGTCCGATGTCACGAAAATGCAGCCGCACACTTTCGCCGATCGGGATCACGCGCAGCGTCACCGACAGTTCCAGTGCCAGCTGTTCGGCGTTGCTGCGCGTGCGGGCCGTGGTGCCAAAGCCTGGCATTGTGACCGCGACAATCCCAGAACGCGCCAGCCCCAGCCGGTCGAAGGCACGCACACAAACCAGCAACGCCAGTGTCGAATCCAGCCCCCCTGAAATGCCGAACACGACCTGCCGGGCGCCGAGATGGTGCAGACGTCTTGCCAGCCCTACTGTCTGTATATTGAAGATCTCGCGGCAGTGATCGGCGCGACGGGCTGCCTCTGTCGGCACAAACGGGGTGCGCGACAACGGACGGTTGAGGAGAGGGGCGGCCGCTGCCGCTGTGTGTGACAGCACAAAGCGGACAGCCCGCATGTCGGCGGGCCCTTGGGCCTGGCTGAAAGAGCTGTTGCGGGCCCGTTCCTGTAGGAGCCGAGCGAGGTCAAGGTCGGCAACTACCCCTTCGGTCTCAAACTGGAAACGGTCGCTTTCGACCAGCAAAGTCCCGTTTTCGGCCACCAGACAATGCCCGCCGTAGACAACGTCGGTCGTCGACTCGCCGGCACCGGCGCCGGCATAGACGTAGGCAGCCAGGCAGCGCGCGGACTGTTGGCAGACCAGGGTGCGTCGGTAGCTGGCTTTGCCGAGCAGTTCGTTGCTGGCCGACAGATTGAGCAGCAAGGTGGCCCCAGCCAAGGCCAGCCGCCCGCTTGGCGGCTCCACTGCCCACAAATCCTCGCAGACTTCAATGCCCACGGTGCATTCGGGCTGGTCAGCAGCCACAAACAACAGGTCTGTGCCAAAAGGCACAGCCTGCCCCCGGAGCAAGAGGGTGGGGGGCAAGGGCCGACTGGCCGGGGTAAACCACCGCTGTTCGTAGAATTCCCCGCTGTTGGGCAGGTAGACTTTGGGCACGATCCCTGCCACCTGGCCCGCGCTGACCAGCGCAGCACAATTGTAGAGCCGCCCTTCCACACGCAGCGGCAGACCGACCACACAGCTGATCGCCCAACGCGCGCTGGCTGCCGCTACGGCCAGCAGCCCGTCCAATGCGGCGTTGAGCAGCTGCTCCTGGTAGAACAGATCTGCACACGAATAGGCCGTGATGCACAATTCAGGCAGCACCGCTATTTGCGCTCCTTGGCTGGCTGCCTGTTGGAGCGCTTCCTCAATGTGGGCCACGTTGTAGCTTACATCCGCTACCCGCAGCGCTGGCGCCACACTCGCCACCCGCACAAACCCAAATTGCCCTCGCGACGCAACTGACATGCCCAGCCTTCCCCTTCAAGGGCCGCTCATCCCAGCAGGGTGACGACCACAGATCTTGGATCCCACTTACAATGGGTTATTATACACCGATGGTGTCGTGTCCCCGCTGCTTGACGAGAGGAAGGTCGAAGCGGGAGAGAGATCCCTCACGCGTCGCAGGAGCCGAATTTGATGAAAAAACTCGGCTCCTGGCATACACTGAGACAGACGCCCTCCCCAGACACGACACGCT
>JAPLGY010000199.1 GCA_026389955.1 Caldilinea sp.
TCTCAGCCGGATGGGGGCAGAGGCCACCTTGGAGTTGCTTGAGTACGGAGACCAGCTGCGTGCGCCAGAATGGCGCTATAAGTGGGGCAGCGTGCGCGAGGAGTTGCTTTTTCGGTTGAGCCAACAGAATGCATTTGGCCCCACGCACACCCTGGCCCACTACTATCGTTCTGCAGACAAACAAGAGCCAGACACGTTGCGGATTCGGCGCACAGCGCTGATTCACAAGCTGGGGCAACAACGTTATGTCGAGCCAAATTCGGCCGGTGTGGCGACCTGTCTGCGGGTGCGAGCCCATCCTGCCGAAGTCCAAGGCGATCTAGGCTTTGATGGAGAGACCCAGTGGCTGCTGGCTGACGAGCCAGCGCCTGCTGTGACAGGTCCCCTTGTTGAACTCGACCTGATCGAGTTTCGCACCGTACAAGACGCCAGCGTGCGCATCCACATCCGGCGTTCACCGGCGGTGGGGGGTGGCTTTTGTCTCACCCTGCACAAGCGCTATGGGCTCTGGGTTGTGGTGCAGGAAGTGATCGAGTGGGTCAGTTGAAAGCATGACAGCGTGGCTGAATTTTGTCAACGTGCTGGTCTCCAGCGCACTGGTCATTCTCACCTTTGCACTGTTGGCCTATACGCTGACCTACAATTTCCGCAACTCGGTTGCGCGGCGCTTTGCGCTGTTGCTGGCCTGCTTGATGGTGGTGTTCGCCTCGGATGTCGCCCTCGACAGCGTCGCATCGGCGGCTTCAGCGAACCGTTGGCTGCGCCTGCAATGGCTGGGCATTGCAACGACCCCCGCTGCCGCCTACCTTTTTTCACTTTCTGTGCTGGCCACCACCAACTATCGTCTTCGGCGGAGACGGTGGCTCGGGCTGGCCGCCGGGCTGGTCTCCGCGGCCAGCGCACTCGACGCTCTCTTTGGCAGCGCGATCGTCGGAC
This sequence comes from Caldilinea sp., assembly GCA_026389955.1. Next base: position 937 of record JAPLGY010000199.1, read on the forward strand.
AGGTCTTTTTTCAGAGGCCGCTGAGCTATCTGGAGGGGGGGCCGCTTTTTTGGCCCTTTGCGTTCTATTACGCGCTGACCAGTGGGCTGGCCTGGGCCAATATCAGCAAAGCTCGTCGGCGCTGTCTGACAGCCAGCACCCGCACGCGCATGGCCTATCTGCAGACAGGCTTTGTGGCGCCGGCCATCGCTGTTTTTCCCTACCTGATTGCCTTTGCCCTGCTTTTTGGCCCGCGCGAATCTGGCTGGCTGGTGCTGCTGGTTTCGATCCTTGGCAATCTGGCTGTCGGATTTCTGCTGTTGATGATGAGCTACACGGTCGCCTATTTTGGGGTTGTCACCCCTGACCGCGTTGTGCGCTACCGGCTGCTGCGCTTTTTCATGCGTGGACCGGTCGTCGCCATCCTGGTCATCCTGGCCATTCAGACCACACCGTCGCTCGAACGCTGGCTCGGCCTGCCGCGCAACGTGATCCTGTTCAGCGTCCTCACGGGCGTCATCGTTTTGAGCCAGCTGTTGCTCAGCATCACCAAATCTGCGGTGGACCGGCTGATCTACCGCGAGGATCGCGAGGAAGTCGTCTGGCTGCGCGAGTTGGACCGGCGTATGCTGGCCACCACTGACCTGCGTCAGCTGCTCGAAAACAATCTGGCCGCGCTGTGCGAGCTGCTGCGTGTCCCATCTGCCTTTGCGGCGGCCGTAGTCGGCCCTGACCTGATTCTGGAGGCGACCCTCGGCAACGAGACGGAGCGAAACCAGATTCTGGCTATCGAGGATTGGTCCGATGCGCTGGGGCAGACGCTGCGCTCGCCCCCACAAGAGACCCATCTTCCTCTTTTTCACCGTGGCTACTGGCTGTGGCCCCTGACCGAAGCGACCGGTGCGGAAAATTCCCAGCACGTCATCGGCCTGCTCGGCGTCCAGGCCCCCACCCAGACACCGCTGTTGAACAGCAACGAAGTACAGGCGGTCGAAACCATTCTTGGCCGCACAGCCCAGTCACTCACCGACCGCAAACTCCAACAAAGCATGCTTGCCAATCTGCGCTACATCATTCCCGATCTCGAACGCATCCAACAGCTGCGCGGCAAGGTGCCCTACGCAACCGCTGACAGCGCACGCGAGCCGCTGCTGATGCTGCTTGACCCCAGCCCGATCCACAGCCCCGAATTTGAAGCCTGGGTCAAGGACGCCCTCAGCCACTATTGGGGCGGCCCCAAATTGACCCAAAGCCCGCTGATCCGGCTGCGCGTCGTCGGCGAAACGCTCCAGCAGGCCGGAGACGACCCCGGTCGCGCCCTGCGTCTGGTGATCGGCCAGGCACTGGAACGGCTCAGGCCAGAAGGCAAACAAAATTTTACAGCGCCAGAATGGCTGCTTTACAATATCCTGGAATTGCGCTTCGTCCAAGGACGCAAAATTCGAGAGATTGCCGACCGTCTGGCGATCAGCGAGAGCGACCTCTATCGTAAGCAGCGTGTCGCCATCGGTCAGCTGGCGCGCGTCCTTTCCGACATGGAGCAGACCAACGCCGCCGGGTCGCTGTCGCCCGCTCTCAAGATGCACGAAGCCGACTCTCCCCCCTGCTGAACGCAGCCCAGCTCCCACCCTCTTTTCCCAAATTGACCGCAACAGATCTGCGCCCTTCAACGTCTTCTCTGGATAGAAGGTTCAGTCGTCGCAACGGACGCCCCCGCCAGAACGAGGATGAAAAATTCTGCTCACGTTGAAAAGCTGTTCAAGGAGACCCAAATGCCTGTCTTCAAACATATGTGGCTCTCGAGCTGGCTGCTTAGCCTGTTGCTCACCAGCTGCATTACGGTCAACCCTGGCTTCACATTCCCAACAACCCCACCGCCGCCGACGCTGGCCGATTTCAACGGGCGCTTGATTGCAGCGCTGGTCAACCGCGACAGCGCAACGCTGCAGACGTTGATGGGCACCCGGTTTCTTCTGGCAGACTGGCCAACAGCAGGCCAGGAGATGACCTCTGACCAGGCCCTGCTCCAGCTCCAGGATCGACTGCTGGCTCCGCTGCAGTCGATCAGTTTTGTCCCGCAAGACATTGCCGCCGGATGGCTGGGGGGCAGCGATCCTCTGAGCCTGTGGCCCGCCCAACTCAGCCCCGTCGCTGTGCTGGGGCTGCGCGTCCATGGCCCCAATACGACCGACGAGCTCTTGCTGGCAATTTCCCAGGTAGAGGGCGGGCCGTTCTTCTGGTCTGGAGCCATCCTGGCCCAAGCCGGTTTTGCCAGTGCTCCCCCGCCAGCCATCAGCGCCCCCACGGCCCAACCAGCCCCCGACCTGCTGCCCACCGAAGTCACACGCCTGCTGGTGTTGGGCACAGTCGGCCTCTTCGACGGGCCGGGAAACACCTTTCGCCAGCTTGGGCTGGCCGAACGTGGGTTCACCTATACCGTGCTCGGGGTCAGCCCAGACAGCCAATGGTGGGCCGTTCGCTGCGAGTTCGGCCCACAGCCTTGCTGGATCGGGACAAATCCCACCCTGGTGCGCCCGATCAGCCAGACAGCCCCCCCCGCTGCCTCCTACACGCCCATACCCACAGCACTGCCACCTGCCTACCCGATCCAAATCCAATTTGGGCCAGGGGAGACCAATGCCGTCCGCAGCGGAACCCTGCCTGCAAGCCAATTCCAACAGTACCTTTTCCAGGCACTGGCTGGCCAGTCAGCACACATTCTGCTCGATTCACCCGGGGGCCAGGCCAATTTCGCCCTCCAGGGGCTGGCCGACGGTGTCATCTACAAACCGTTTTCTAGCCCAGCTCGCGAGACCCGCCTGGTTCTGCCCACAACGCAGCAATACCTGATTTCGATCAACGGGCCCTTCGCCATCCGCTACCAAATTGAGCTGATCGTGCAACCGCTGAACCCCACGCCCACCCCCGCTACACCAGAACGGATTCTCTTCGCACCAGGAGCCATCCGCGCAACACGCAACGGATCACTCTGGGCCCATACCCCACACACCTATCTTTTTGGTGCCATGGCCGGACAAACTGCACAGATCCGTTTCAGTTCTCCCAGCCCAGCTGCTTCCTTTGCCGTAAGGGGAAGTACCGACGATGTGCTTTATAAATCGATGACAGACCCCTCGCGAGACTGGAGGGGGATCCTACCAGCCACACAAGAGTATTTGATCACCGTTCAGGCACCGGTCAATACCTCGTTCACATTGGAACTGACCATCCCACCCGCACCGACCCAGCAGCCGACTGCCGCACCGACCGAGGAGCCGACTGCCGCACCCGGCTGAACTGGGTGCCCATTCTAAAAAATAGCAGGAAGATGGGGCCTTCCACGCGGGGAATTCCAGGTTCAACGTTCGCCGAAGTCCACCAGCGCACTCATCCTCCAAAGCAGACGACCGTCGTGGCCTTCTGGCTCAATCCTTACCCGGTAGACGATGTCGCCGTTCAGCTGTTCGTCGATCGACAGGTCCTGCTGGGAAAACAGCCCATCTGCCAGAGCGACCTGGCTGGGCGCACCGACCGGCCGGATAGACTGCACCCTGCCCGGCAGCGCCAGCCCGGGCAAGGCATCAAAGGTGATATCAACTGCTGCACCGATCTCGATGTTGGCCACATCGAGTTCAGTCAACCCCAAAGTTTCGATCTGCCAGTTGGAAAGGTCAGCCATCTGGAGGACAGGGGTGCCCGGAGAGACTGTCTCGCCCCGCTCGATCGCCAGGCCTGTGACGGTTCCGTCAAAGGGGGCCCGCAGTTCGGTCTCTGCCAGGGCAACCAGGGCTTCCTGCATGAGCGCCACGGCAACATCGACATCTCCTTGGGCGACGGCGATCTCTTCGGCCCGGGAGCCAGACTGGACCCCCTCCAGCACGGCCTGGGCCTCGCGCACCAACGCTTCTGCACCTGCCACCTCACCGGGCTCGGCCCGACGAAGCGCGTCCAGCTCCGCCTGGGCCACCTTGACTGCTGCCGCCAGTGCAGC
>JAPLGY010000746.1 GCA_026389955.1 Caldilinea sp.
CAGCGGCGGCTGCAGGCGCTGGATCAGATACTGCCGGTTGGGGTCCGCAGGCGCCAGCTGCGGCGACAAAAGCGCCACCACCACCAGCGCGGCCAGAGACAGGACCGCCAGAAGCGGCCAGCGCGCCCGCAGCAGACTCCGCCAGGCGCTGAGCCAGGGCGACGGCTGTTTGCGCAGGATCGGTTGACGGGCTGCATCGGGCCGGGCCACCGCGGGTGGCCGTTGAATTGAATGGGTCATGGGTCAGCTGAGCCGAATGCGTGGATCGAGCTGCGTGTAGATCACGTCTACGGCCAGGTTGAGCAGCACGAAGAGGAGAGAGAACATGACGACGGCAGCCTGCACCACGGGGATGTCACGCTGGTTGATGGCGTTGAAGACCAGTCGGCCAACGCCCGGCCAGGAAAAGACCGTTTCGGTCACCACCACCCCGCTGAGCAGAAAGCCAAACTCCAGCCCGATGATCGTGACAAACGGGATCAGCGAGTTGCGAAAGGCGTGCCGCATGACCACCGTAAAACGCGACAGCCCCTTGGCCTTGGCAGTGGTGACGTAGTCCTGGCTCAACACCTCCAGCATCGACGAACGCACCAGCCGGGCATTGCGCGCCAGCGAAAAAACCCCGAGCGTGACGCCGGGCAGAATCAGATGACGCAGCGCGTCGGGCAGATTGGCCAGCGCCTTGGGCAGATCTCCGCTCAGCAACGGTTCGAGCACCGGCACATGGCCCGAAATAGGCAGCCAGCGCAGCCCCAACCCAACAAACAAAATCAACATGATCCCCAGCCAGAAGCTGGGCATCGACTGCCCAAACATGGCAAACAACATGATGCCACCGTCGAGCGGGGTGCCCCGCCGGGTCGCCGACAAAATCCCAATCGGAATCGCCAGCAGCGTCGCAAAGAGGATGGCAAAGAGCGTCAGCTCCAGAGTTGCCGGCATGCGCTCCAACACCAGCTCAAACGCCGGCGTCCGCGACCGCAGCGAATTGCCCAGATCAAAGGTCACCAGCCCAACCAGATACCGACCGTACTGCTCGTGGATCGGCCGGTCAAAGCCCAGTTTGGCCCGCGTGGACGCAACCTCTTCTGCCGTAGCCCGCTCGCTGACATACAAATAGGTCGGGTCTCCCGCCAGAAACAACGCAAAAAACGACAGCAAGGTCACGCCCAGAATGACAACAAAGGTCTGAAGCACCCTGCGCACAAGATAGGTCGTCATGCCTCTGCTCTTCTCCAGCGGTCAAAGACCTGGTTTGCAAAAAATTACCAACCTTGTGGGAGGCCTGGTCGGGCCTCCCACAAGGTCGTACCGGTTCCAACGAAACGAGTTTCGCTTACTGCGGGCTGGCAGTCGTCAAGTCGACGATCTCGTCGCGACGGGGCTGCCAGTTGACGTCGCCGGCAATCCCGTAGAAGTCTGGCTGGAAGTAGAGGAAGAGCCACGGCGGGTCATTGTACATGACCTCGAGCATTTTGTCCGTGATCACCTTCTCCGACTCGGGGTCACGCGCGTCGCTCAGCTGGTCCCACAGCTCAAACCACTCGGCGTTGTTCCACTCGGTGTAGTTGGTCGCTGCCGTCGGCGCCGACAGGTCAGACATGTCGTAGACAGCACTCCAGGTGCCACCCCCCGTACCCACGAAATAGAGCGGGCCGACTTCATGGGCGCGCAGCGCCGGCACGAACTCAGAACCCCAGTCCATCACCTGCAGGTCGACGTTCAGCCCCACATCGGTCAGATACTGGGCGATCGCCTGAACCACCGCCACATCGTTCAGATAGCGGCCCCGACCCGCCATGAAGGTGATGTCGAAACGGGTGCCATCCTCTTTGCGCGGATAGCCGGCCGCATCCAACAGCTCCTCAGCCTTGGCCGGGTCGTAGGGGTAGGCCACCAGGTTGGTGTTGTTGTTGGGCGGGTTGACCATGCTCGACGCCCGCTCGCACTCGAAAGCCAGCAGCGTCTTGCAGATCGTCGGCACGTCCACCGCATACTGCAGCGCCACACGCACCGCCGTATCCTTGATCGCCCGGCCGCCCTCGCTGTCATCAAACATCGCACGCTGGTTGAAGCCAACGTACATGCGCCGGGTGCCGGCCACCCCGGTCACGCCAGCGTTGCCCGAGTTGTTGATCGCCTCATGCTGGTCAGGCGGCACGTTGGTGATGATGTCCACGTTGCCCGCAATCAGCTCCGCCGTCCGGGTAGACGCCTCCGGGATCACCTTCCACTGAATTTCGTCGTAGGCCACCTCACGCAGCGTGAAGTCCGGCGTCTTCTCCAGCAGCACATAGTCGTCCTTGACCCACTCGACAAAACGATAGGGGCCCGAGCCGATCGGGTTCGCCGCAGCATCCTCCAGGCTCATCGCCGAGTAGGAATCCTTGCAGTGGACGTAGGCTTCGGAGATCAACCCCAACGCCGGGGAGGAGTAACGCCCCATCACGATCGTCACTTCCAGATCGCTCTCGGCCCGTGCATCCTGGTACTGGATGGCGTCGAGCACAAAGCCAGCTGTGTTGCCGGTGAAGCCATTGGCGTCGTCGGCCGCCCGCTGGAAGGTGTAGACCACATCTTCTGCGGTCAGCGGCTCGCCGTCATGGCAGACCAACCCCTCGCGCAGCTTGAAGGTCATCTCCATGCCCGATTCTGCGACCGTGTAGGACTCGGCCAGATAGGGGACGATGGCGCCGCTGGCTGTGATCTCGAAGAGGGTGGCGTACATGTGCTGGAAGATGTTGGATTCCGCCCGAGAGTTGACGTTCGACGGCTCCAACCCCTGCACGTCCACCGACTGGGCAACCACCAGCCGTGTCGGCTCGGCGCTGCTCTCCTCAGCAGCAGCTTCGCTGGCAGCCGGTGCTGCCGCTGGTACTGCAGTGCAGGCACTGCTGACCAGCAGAACCAGCAGCAGAGCTGCGCTGATCCATCCTGCCCGAATTGACTTTCTCATAAGCAGTTTCTCCTGAAAAATAGTGATAAGGCTGGCAAACAAAAACGTCAAGTGTGGAGAAGCAGCTCCTCTGCGCAGGGCGTTTCAGAAGCGTTCTCTTCTACTTTGACAGTCTCCGATCGCTATGATATAACTACTTGTATAGTTTGTCAACTGTTGACAGTTGGCAATTATTGCCAGATCGCCCGCCTTGTCAATCACCCAATCTCTATGCGCCCACCCATCCGACACCTTTCCTTCACACACTACCTGACCTACGACCAGCTGACCGAACTGGTGCACGACTTGGCGGCCGCCTGGCCAGAGTTCGTCCGCCTGCACGCCATCGGCCAGAGCCACCGCCAACGCACGCTCTGGCTGCTTGAAATCAGCAACTGGACCACCGGCGACGAACAGACCAAACCGGGCTTTTACATCGACGCCAATATCCACGCCGAAGAGATCTGCGGCACCTCGGTGGCCCTCTACACCGCCGTTACACTGCTGCGCGACTACGGCCACGACCCCCTGGTCACCCGCCTGCTCGACGAACAGATCTTCTACATCGTGCCGCGCGTCAACCCCGACGGCGCCGAGTTCGTCCAACAGCTCCCCTTTTACGAATGGATCGGCAACGGCCGCTTTTTGCCCGGCGAAGAGCAGTCTGGCCCCGGCCTGCACTACGCTGACCTCGACGGCAACGGCCTGATCCTCGACATGCGCATCCGCGACGACGCCGGCGAATGGAAGGCCAGCACCCTCGACCCACGTCTCCTGCTCCCACGCCTGCCCGATGAAACCGGCGGGGTCTACTACCGCCTGCTCCCCGAAGGACGGCTGGTCGACTGGGAGGGGGGAGATTTTGCCGTCCCGCGCCCCCAGGACGGCAACCTCAACCGCAATTATCCCTCCAACTGGGTGCCCGAAAGCCAGCAGTACGGTTCGGGCGAACACCCGCTGAGCGAGCCCGAGGTCGCCGCCGTCGTGCGCTGGATCCTGGATCACCCCAACATTGCCGGGATGCAGTGCTATCACAGCCACAGCGGCGTGATCCTCCGCCCCTGGCTCACCTTCCCCGACTCCCATTTTTTGGGCGAGGACAAATTGCTCTACCAGTCGATCGGAGAGCTGGGCGTCGCCGAGACCGGCTACCCGCTGATCTCGGTCTTCGAAGATTTT
>JAPLGY010000665.1:0-1628 GCA_026389955.1 Caldilinea sp.
CAGTTGGTGCCGCAGCCGCCAGCCCGCTACAGCGGCGGCGAAGTTCGTTTTCTGGGCGAGAATGTGCTGGAAAAGTCGGCAGAGGAGCTGCGCCGGCTGCGCTCTCGCCACATCGGCGTCGTCTTTCAGGACCCCATGACCGGGCTCAACCCGGTTTTTTCGGTCGAGCAGCAGATGGTGGACGCCCTTTTGAGCAAGCAGGATCTGCTGGCGGCCACGGCCTGGGGCCGGCGCTGGCTGCCTTCCAGCCGGATGCAGCGGCGGCACGCCCAGGAGCGGGCAATTGCTCTGCTGCGCAGGGTGGGAATCCCCGAGCCTGAAAAGCGGATCCACGCCTATCCGCACGAGTTCAGCGGCGGCATGCGCCAGCGCGTGCTGATTGCCATGGCGATCGCCGGACGGCCCGATCTGTTGATCGCCGACGAGCCGACCACGGCGCTGGATGTTTCGGTGCAGGCGCAGATTTTGCGGCTGATCGCCGAGCTGGTGCGCGAGATCGACCTGACGGTGCTGCTCATTACCCACAACATCGGTCTGGTTGCCCAGCTCTGCAACCGGATAGCGGTGATGTATGCCGGCCATGTCGTTGAGAGCGGCCCTGTGCGCCGCATTCTGCGGGAGCCGCAGCACCCGTACACGCGCGGGCTGCTGCAGGCGATCGTGACTGAAAAGACCCGCCGCGGCACGCTGCAGGGGGTTCCTGGCAGCGTACCCAGTTTGTACGAGCCCCCTCCTGGCTGCCGGTTTGCCCCCCGCTGCCTGGAGGCACGCCCGCAGTGCACGGCTGCCTTGCCGCGCTCGATCCAGACGGCACCCGACCACCAGGTGGCGTGCGTGCTCTACGAGGAATAGCCACCATGCTGCTCGAACTGCGCAATCTCACCAAAGTGTTTGTGGCCCGTGGCCGGCAGCGTGTGCGCGCCGTCGACGATGTGTCGCTGGCTATCCCACAAGGGGCCACCTTTGGCCTGGTCGGCGAATCTGGCTCGGGGAAAAGCACCCTGGCCCGCATGATTCCCCGCCTGATCGAGCCTACTTCGGGCGAGATTGTCTACCAGGGGCAGAACCTCTGCCACTTTTCTGAAAAACAGATGCGTGCTGTCCGCCAGGAGATCCAGATTGTCTTTCAAAATCCCTTCTCGTCGCTCAACCCACGCATGACCGTGCGTCAGCTGGTCGGCGAGCCGCTGCAGATTCACCGCAAGGCCAGCGGTGCCAGCCTGGATCGTCAGGTGCTCTCCATGCTGGAGACGGTGGGGCTCCAGCCTGAACAGGCCAACCGGTTCCCGCACGAATTCAGCGGTGGGCAGCGCCAGCGGATCGGGATTGCGCGCGCGCTGATTTTGCATCCGAAGCTGTTGATTCTGGACGAACCGACCTCGGCACTGGATGTGTCGGTGCAGGCGCAGGTGCTCAATCTGCTGCTCGACCTGCAGCAGCGGTTGGGGTTGACCTATCTGCTGATCACCCACGACCTGGGGGTGGTGCACTATCTGTGCGACCGGGCTGCTTTGCTTTATTTGGGGGCGGTCGTCGAACAGGGGCCGATCGACTGGATTTTTCAGGCGCCGAGCCACCCGTACACACGGGCGCTGCTCGACGATGTCCCGTCGGTGGATCCGGATCAA
>JAPLGY010000665.1:1663-5123 GCA_026389955.1 Caldilinea sp.
GCCCCGCTCGGCAGGTTGCGGCCTGTACGACCCTGGAACCACGTCTGGAGGCGCTGGCAGAGAGCGAGCACCGGGTGGCCTGCCATCTGGCCCATCCTCTGTTGGTGGGAGAAAGCGTGTGAACAGTTTTTTTCAAGGGCGATGCAACAGACGTGTGCAGAGGATCTGCATACTTTTTGAAGATCAAAACGAGGAGAGTGTATCCCATGCGAATCGGGATCGATGTCGGCGGCACCAACACAGATGCCGTGCTGATGGACGGGCGCACCGTGGTGGGTTGGGCCAAGTCGCCAACGACGCTGGATGTCAGCAGCGGTATCACGGGGGTGCTTGCCAAGCTGTTGTTTGAAACGGGGGTTGCCCCCAGCGCGATCGCGGCGGTCATGTTGGGGACGACCCATTTCACCAATGCAGTGGTCGAGCGTCGTTCGCTGAGCCGCACGGCTGTGGTGCGGGTGGGCTTGCCGGCAACAGGTGCGTTGCGCCCATTTGTGGATTGGCCCAAAGACCTGGTGGAGGCCATCGGCGGGGTCAGCTATCTGGTGCATGGCGGCTACGAATTTGACGGCCGTCCGATCGCTGCGCTGGACGAGGCTGAGGTGCGCGCAGCGGCCCGCCAGATCCGTGCGGCCGGCATCGACTGTGTGGCGGTGTCGGCGGTCTTCTCGCCTGTCAACACCGACCAGGAGATCCAAGTGGCGGCGCTGCTGGCCGACGAAATCCCGGGGGTGCGGGTCAGTCTCTCGCATGAAATCGGGCGGATCGGCCTGCTCGAACGAGAAAATGCAGCTGCGATGAACGCCTGTCTGGTGCATCTGGCCGAGCGGATTGTCAACTCCTTTCGGCGGGCGCTGCAGGAGCTGGGGATCTCGGCCCCTTTCTTCATCAGCCAGAACGACGGCACGCTGATGAGTGCTGAATTTGTCGAAAAATATCCGGTGCTGACCTTTGCATCGGGGCCGACCAACAGCATGCGAGGAGCCGCTTTTCTGTCAGGGGTCAAGGATGGGGTGGTGGTCGACATTGGGGGGACCACCTCAGATGTCGGTGTGTTGGTCAACGGCTTCCCGCGCGATGCCTCGGTGGCTGTGCGGGTGGGCGGCGTGCGCACCAACTTTCGTATGCCGGATGTCTTTTCGTTTGGGCTGGGGGGGGGCAGCCATGTCCAGAGCGACCCGCTGCAGATAGGCCCGCGCAGTGTCGGCTACGAGATCACCCGGCGGGCGTTGGTCTTTGGCGGCAGCGACCTGACGGCCTCCGATGTGGCTGTGGCGGCAGGGTTGGCGGACATCGGCGACCGCAGCCGTGTGGCCCACCTGGACCCGGCCTTTGTGGCCGCAGCGGTGGCGCGCATGGCGGAGATGATCGAAGTCAGCATCGACCGCATGAAGAGCGCGGCCGGCGACGTGCCGGTGATTTGGTGGGCGGCGGCACCCTTTTGGTCGGAGACCGGCTCAACGGCGTCTCCGAGCTGCACCGCCCGGAGCATGCAGCGGTCGCCAACGCCATCGGCGCGGCGATCGCCCAGGTCGGCGGGGAGGTGGACCGTGTTTTCAGCCTGGACGCAACCCCCCGCGCACAGGCGCTGGCCCAGGCCAAAGAAGAGGCGGCACAGCGTGTGCTGCGCGAGGGCGCGCTGCCCGAATCGGTGGAGATCGTCGAGGTGGAAGAGATCCCGCTGGCCTATCTGCCTGGCAATGCCGTGCGCATCCGGGTCAAGGCGGTTGGGGCGTTGGCCCTGGAGTAGCCCCAATGTGGCAGATCACGCGAGAAGATCTGGAGTCGATAGCGATCGGTGCGGGGATCCTGGGCACAGGAGGAGGGGGCAACCCCTATCTGGGCAAGCTGACCCTGCTGAGCCTGCTCGAAGAGGGGTATCAGGTAGAAGTCGTCGATCTGGACACCCTTGCCGACGACGCGCTGGTGACCGAAGTCGGAATGATGGGGGCTCCGACCGTTGGCATTGAAAAGCTGCCTCATGGGGCGGAGCCGCGCTGGGCGGTGGAGGCGTTGGAGGGGTACGTGGGGCGGCCTCTGGATGCGATTCTCTGCGCCGAGATTGGGGGATCCAATTCGATTCAGCCGCTGGTCGCCGGCGCATTGACCGGAAAACCGGTGCTGGACGGCGATTCGATGGGGCGTGCGTTTCCAGAGTTGCAGATGAGCACGCACTGTATTGCGGGTGTGCCGCCGGTCCCTGCCGTCTTGGTCGATGAAAAAAACAACCGGGTGATCTTCAGCGCCATCACCGACCCGTCGACGTTGGAGCGGTATGCCCGTGACCTGTGCGTGTTGATGGGCTGCACCGCCGAGCTGGCCATGGGGGTGATGACGGGGGCACAGGTCAAGCGGTCGGCGGTGCGCCACACGCTCTCTTTGGCCAGACGATTGGGGGATGCGGTGCGGGCGGCGCGGGCCGCCAAAGAGCCGATGGCCGACGCTGTGCTGGCGGTGACTGGTGGGAGCGAACTGTTTTCCGGCAAACTGGTGGATGTGCAGCGACGCACCGTCGCCGGCTTTGCGCGCGGGGAGCTGGTGGTGGAAGGGGCGGGGCAGTACCGTCGGCAGTGGCTGCAGGTGGCCTTTCAGAACGAAAACCTGGTGGCGTGGGCAGGCGACGATCGGGGGCAGCGCGGACGCGTCGTGTGCTCGGTCCCTGACCTGATCTGTATCGTTGAAAGCGAGACAGGCGAGCCGATCACCACCGAACAGCTGCGCTATGGGCTGCGGGTGACGGTGCTGGGCATCCCCTGTTCGGACAAACTGCGCACCCCCGCTGCATTGGCGGTCGTCGGGCCCGCGGCCTTTGGCTACCCGGAAGTCCACTTTGTGCCAATGCACAAGGTGGCTGGGGTCGGCATCGAATAAACAAGGAGAGAACAACCATGCGTCGTACCATTGGCGTTCGAGAGATCGAAGACATTGCGTTGGGAGCAGCCGTGCTGGGGACTGGCGGCGGGGGCGATCCCTACATCGGTCGGCTGATGGCTGTGCAGGCCATCGAAGACTTTGGGCCAGTCGAACTGGTCTCCCTGGAGGAGGTCGACGACGACGACTGGTCAGTCGCGATCGCCATGATGGGGGCACCGACGGTGATGGTCGAAAAAATCCCAGGAGGCAAGGAGGCAGAGCATGCCTTTCGCTCGATCGAAAGCTTTCTGGGCCGCCCGATCCGCTACCTTTACTCGATCGAGGCCGGGGGCATCAACTCGACGATCCCGATCGCGCTGGCGGCCCAGCTGCGCATGCCCATGATCGACCTGGATGGCATGTGGCGGGCCTTCCCGGAGATCCAGATGGTCACCCATACCCTGTTTGGGATCACGGCGACGCCCTTCACCATGGCGGACGAAAAAGGCAACAGCGCAGTGCTTTCCACAGTGGACAACCGCTGGATGGAGACTTTTGCACGCAGCATCGCCGTCAACATGGGGGCCACGGCGCATATTGCCGCCTATGC
>JAPLGY010000528.1 GCA_026389955.1 Caldilinea sp.
TCATCCATTCAATCGATCGCCATCGATGGGGAATGGGCACATGCCTATCTACAGCCGCCGGCAAATTCATCTCAGCCGCATGTGAATCTGGCGACAGTCGCCCTCTTGCGCCGAGTGGGCCAGGACACTTCCTGGCAGGTCGCTCTCCCCCCCACAGACATATGGCAAAGCTGGATGAAAGAAATTCCTGCATCCTTGATGGATGAGTCCACAAAAAATTACCTGCTTGGAACGCTGGTGCCAAGTGCACCGCTGGCCCACTACAGCGGATATAAATTGCCGTGGTCAGGTGGGTTTGAGGCCAATATTGGGTGTGTCCTGAACAACTGCACCTTCGAAGGCGCTCCCTACCATGGCTATGCAGCCGCAGATTTCTTCATCACGGGCGATTCTTATGTTCGTGCTGCCAAAGGAGGTACGGTAGTTTTCCGTAAAGACACGAGCCCGGATACCAATCGCTGTGGGAATGCCAGTTGTTGGCGATGGTCGAATGTCGTTGTAATTCGTCACAGCAGCGCTGAGTATTCGTGGTACATGCACCTGGCATATGGTTCCATCCCAGGCCATGTCCAAGAAAATACTTGGGTCGAACAGGGAAGTGTTTTGGGGCGCCAAGGTTGCACCGGTTTTTGTACAGCCGCACACATCCACTTCATGGTTGCAACTGTAATGAATCCGATATTGGACAATGCCGATCCTGTCCTTCGTATGCCGAATTGGCCACGGGGCAGCTACGCAACGTTCGACTTCGACGAGATGGACTGGCAACGTCTCGCTCAAGTTGCTTACAATACGCCTATCACATCATGGAATACGGTCGGTTCATTGCCCACCCCCACCCCTCGCCCGACCACCCAGCCAGCACCAACGCCGACGCCACGCCCCACACAGCCCCCCAATCCGACGGCAACGCCGCTGCCCACACAGCCTCCGCCGCCCAGCGAGAGCAGCATTCAGATTGTGAGCGTCTCCAGCCACACAGTCAATCCGGGCGAGTCGTTCAACCCTTCGGTGACGATGCAGATTCTGAGCGGGCAGCTGCTGCTCTCGCGCGGCGATCATCTGCACGCCGTGCCAGAGGAGACCACCAACACGCTGGGCGCCTGGCCGGTGCAGAGCGTGCGGCGCGCTGTCAATGCGGGGGAGACGTATACCTTTGACGTGGCCAACGACGCAGGATTTCGCATGACCGCGCCCAGTTCGCCGGGGACCTATACCAGCCGCTGGCAGCTGCGCGTGGCAGGCAACCATATCGGCCCCGTCGTCGAAATCCCGGTGACAGTGCGTTCCGTGGCGCCGCCCCCCTCGCCCTCGGGCTGGCGCGCACAGTATTGGAACGGCTACTACAGCGACAATCCCTGGGGCAATGGCCGCTGCAAAGCAGACGACTACACCGATTCCATTCCTTTCACCCAGGATTGGGGTACTTCTGGCCCAGGCGGCGGCTGCTCTGGGGAGCGCTTCAGCGTGCTCTACGAACGGCGCTTTGATTTCGTGGCCGGTCGCTATCGCTTCCACTGCCACCGTGACGGGTACTGCCGAATCTTTATCCCAGAGCTTGGCTTGACGCATGCGGAGGAAGCTGGCTCGTTTGCCGGCATGGATTGGGGCGTCGATATCCCAGCCGGCAACTGGGAGGTCAAGATTGAATACTCGCACCGGCGCGAAAACGGCAACGCGCGCCTGGAATTCTGGTGGCAGGGGCCGACATCCTATCTGCCCCCGCTCGACGCCGACTGCGCCTCCGCTCCTTACGAGTGGTGCGGGGCGTACCGCGTCGCCTGGAATTCCCCGTCAGACAGCTACATCTTGCGCCAGCTGGAGGGCTCCGGTTCTCTGGATCACGACTGGGGGAGCAGCGGGCCTGGGTATGGCATTTACGCGGATTTTTCCGGCGAGTGGTCGCGGCTTGCCAAGTTCGACGCCGGGTTGTACCGCTTCCACGCCATCCACGACGATGGCGTCAAAATCAGTGTGGCCGACTCAGAGATTATGAACGAATGGAACAGCTGCTGTCGCAAAGATACCGCAGAGGTCTGGCTCCCTGCCGGCGATCACCGCATCCTCGTTACCTGGTTCGACAGCGGGGGCGGCGCCGTGCTCAAAGTGTGGTGGGAGAAGATCACAGCCTGTTACGACCTTACGATCACCCAGGATCCAGTTGCGCCGGCCGGCCAGATCACCAGCTCACCGCCGCCCAATTGCCCAACCAACGATACAAAATACACGGCTGGCAGCACAGTGACACTTTCTGCTGCGCCGCCAACCGGTGCAGAATTTGCCGGCTGGGGAGGCGACGTCAGCAGCACCAGTGCGTCCGTGAGTCTGGTCGTCGATTACGACAAAAACGTCGTGGCACGCTACAGCCACTGCCAGAGCCTCCAGGTGGGCACATCGGCGGAAGGGCGAATCGAAACCAGCCCAGCCCCCTCGTGCGCAGACGTGGGCTATCGCCCAGGTGCCACGGTGCGTGTGGAGGCGATCCCCAACGCAGGCCAGCAGTTTGTCCGCTGGCGCGAAGATCTCGCAGGCGCCAGCAATCCAGCGACGTTGCTCATAGACGCCAATCGGTCAGTGGCTGCCGACTACGCGGCGATCCCAACACCCGCCTCGAATGCGTGGTACGGCGAGTATTTCAACAACTTGACGCTGGCCGGCGACCCTGTGATGGTGCGCAACGATCCATCCCTCAACTTCAGTTGGGGCAACACGTCCCCTGCCGAGCCTGTCGCTGTTGATTTCTCGGTGCGCTGGACACAGTCGCTCAGCCTGACAGCAGGTATCTATCGGTTTTCTCTGACACACGATGACGGGATGCGCCTGTGGATCGATGGCGTTTTGCATGCAGACGAATGGGAGAGCTGCTGCCGGACGGATACGGTCGATGTGCCCCTTGCTGCAGGTTCGCGTACGATCGTCGTCGAATTCGTTGATCTGTACGGTGCGGCACAGGCCGCTCTGGCTTGGGAAAAACTGGAGACGCCTACACCACAGACGCCTACACCAGAGACGCCTACACCACAGACGCCTACACCGGAGACGCCTACACCACAGACGCCCGCGCCGGAGACGCCTACACCACAGACGCCTACACCGGAGACGCCTACACCGGAGGAATTTTCCCACAGCATTTTCCTGCCGGTCACACTGCGGTAATCACATCTTCTGGTGCGCAGGGGTCAGGCCTCCCTGCGCACCGACCAGCAGCTGGAAACAAAATGGACCCTACGCTTGGAGTTCGCTCGGCCGGGCCAGAGCCTGGTCGCGCACAGCGGTGCAGCGTCGGATGTAGTCCTGATAGCTCACCAGGCCATATTCCTCCAGGATGCTCTGGACACTGAGTTCAGGGGAACGGCTTTCAAGCAGGATCCAGTGTTCTTCGGTGTAGGTGCGGACGGCCACCGCATCGCCGTAGCGGGCCTGAATCTGGGCGATTTTGTCGATCTGCAGGTCGGTGTGGAGCAGCACACGGTCGAGTGGGAGGTCGCAGACGGCAATTCGGGACCAGCGCGAGGTGGAGGTCAGCACTTCGCCGGTCAGATCGACGACCCGGGCGTGGTAGGGCCAGACGGAAGAGACGATTGGGTAGCGGTGGGTCCAGGCATAGCTTTTTACAGGAAACCCGCCTTCGTAGGCCGAGATCCAACAAGCAAAATCGATCTGCTGGGCTTCCAACGAAGCCCACAGCGAGGGCCAGTTCAGGTCAAAACAGATGGCGACGCCGATGCGGCCAAAATCCAGGTCGAAGGCAGCGGGCTGGCTGCCCGGTTCGATACCGCAGCGAATTTCCTCTTCCACCGGGTAATTTTTTCGGTAGCTCCCGACCAGCGTTCCGCTGCGGTCGAGCACCAGCGCCTGGTTGTAATAGCGACCCTTTTCGACAGTGACATGGCCGGCCACCAGATTGAAATGGCCTGCCCGGCAGTGCGCGGCGAGCATTTCGTAGATCGGACCTGGCACCGGTTCGGCGACCTCCGAGAGCCTGGCCAGCGGCATACCGGCCAGCGGAAAGGCCTCTGGCAGCAAAACCAGGTCCGGTCGATAGCTGCGCGCTGTCTCCAGAATCGATTGCGCGGTCGCCAGGTTCTCCTGCAGCGTGGGGTGGCGCAGGTTGTAAGGAGGGCGTGTGTCTTCCAACGTGGCGAACGATGAGGTGACGATCCGAACGGTGCGCGACATAAAGTTTTCTTCTTTCTGTGGGGTTTGCTGTGGGGCAATCGGTCTGTCTCGTCTGGCCAGGATGGCGGAAAGGAAATCCCTCTCCGCCATCCTCACTTCCTTTCAGCTGCACGCTCTGTGCAGCCGAGAACCTACCAGCACATCGGCAGCCACTGGTCGATATTTTCTGGTGTGACCGGAGCGGTCGGGGCCAGAATTGCATCGGGAACAATCCGCCCTGTATGGATGTCGTAGGCTGCCCGGACTGCGTAGACGCCCACCAGATAGCTCATCTGCAGCGCAGTGCCTGCCATGTCGCCGCTTTGAATGGCCTGGCAGGCGTCGGTGTTGCCGTTGGTGCCGAAGACGGCGATCTCTTTTTCGCGGCCGGCCGCTTTGATTGCCTCCAGCGCCCCCATGGCCATTGGGTCGTCGACCGCATAGACGGCGTCGATCCCGGTCGGGTAGCGGGTCAGCAGATCTTGCATCACGGCGAGGGCTTTGTCCTTGCTCCACTCGGCCGGCTGGTCGGCGAGCACTTCGTAGGAGACCCCTGCCGCTGCCCAGGCGTCCTGGGCGCCCTGGACGCGGTTGACGTAGTCGGTCTGGCCAGGTTTGCCGCCCAGGAAGATGACTTTGGCCGCTTTGTCGCCAAGTCTGCTGACCATCATCTTGCCGACCGCCAGCCCTTGGTCGTAGGACTGCGAGCCGACAAAGGTCTCGGTGAAGCCTTTGCCTTCAGGCGCGATGTCGGCGTTCTGTGTGATCACCGGGATGCCAGCTTCGGCTGCTTTTTGGATGGGGGCGATTGCGGCTGTGGGGTCTACAGCGTTGACGACGATCACATCGGCCTGGCGGGCGATGCAGTCTTCGATCATGGCGGCCTGCTTTTGTGGGTCAAACGCAGGGTCAAAGTAGGTGACGTTGGCGTTGAAGAGTTTGGCTTCTTCGTCCATGCCCTGCACGATGGCTGTGATGGAAGGATGGTCGGCATTGTTGTGCACCACACAGATCTCGAACGCCTCTCCTGCCGCTGCGCCGGTCGCCCCTTCCGCCCCAGCATCTGAGGCCCCAGAGGGGGCAACGGCTGGCAGTGCTGTACAGCCTGCCAGGAACAAAACAGCCATCCCTGCGAACACTCCCAATTGCTTTTTCATTCTTGAAATCTCCTTCTGAACAAAATTCTGTACAAAACGATGATTGAAACAAATGCGTTGTCGGTTTTTCTGTGTTTGCTGCCTGTCATCACCTCCTCTTGCAGAACTGACCTTTGTGGGGGCTGCAGAAAGGGTTCGGTGTCAGCCCGGTTATTCCCGGTTGCCGTAGGACTGCATCACGAGTTTTTTGCGCAGATTGGCTGCCGAGAGTGCGTCGACAGCTACCACCGCTATCAGAATGACGGCCCGAACGCCGATCTGGTAATAGGTATGTACGCCCAGCAGATTCATGCCGTTCACCAGCACCCCGAGCGTGACCACCCCCAGCACGGCGCCCAGTGTGCTGCCCTTGCCTCCAGTCAGGCTGGCTCCTCCGATAATGGCTGCGGCGATCGCCCACAAGCCTGAGTCGAGCCCGATGTGCACCGTCGATGCGTTGAGCCGAGATGCGATCAGAATCCCGGAAACGGCGGCCAGCAGCCCGCTGAGCACAAAGGCCATTACCTTGTTGCGTTCGATGTGGATACCGGCCAGGAATGCTGCGTCGGCGTTGCCGCCGATCGCATAGAGGTTGCGGCCGAACTGGGTGTAGGTGAGCAGGAGATGCACCCCGACACAGAGGAGGGCCACCACCAGGATCGGGACTGGCACAGGCCCCAGAGAGCCAGCCCCCCAAAAGGTGAACGCCGGGTCGCTGCCCGGGATCGGTTGCTGGCGCGTGTAGGTCAGCATGGCGCCGCGCACGACGGTCATGGTGCCCAGGGTGGCAATGAAGGGGACGATTCTGCCTTTGGTCACCAGCAGCCCGTTGATCAGGCCGACGGCGGCGCCGAAGAGCAGCGCGACCCCCACCGCAAACCAGGTGCCCAGCGGCTGCAACCCCATCGTCAGCGCGGCAGCCATGCTCAGCACCGACCCGACAGAAAGGTCGATCCCGCCGGCAACCAAGACGATCGTCAGCGCCAGGGCCAGCGGAATATCAAACGAGATCTGGCGGGCAATGTTGTGGATGTTCTGTCCGTTCAAAAACAGTGGACCCGTCGTCGAGCCAAAACAGAGGATCAGCAGCAGCAGCAAGAAGACAACGTTGTTTTGCAAAACAAAATGGCGCATCTTTGTCAACATGGTGGTTGCAGCTCCTTGGCCTACCGCTTCTGTAAAAAGCCGTCCATCCAGACGACCAAGAGAAAGACCAGCCCTTTGGCGATCTGTTGTGCTTCGTAGGGCACGTTGAGCAGGACCAGCAGATTGTTGAGGACGCCCAGGATGAGGACTCCTACGACCGTGCGCAGGGTGCCGCCGCGCCCGCCGAAGAGGCTGGTTCCTCCCAAAACAGCTGCGATCAGCGAATCAAAATCCATCCCGACACCCGCATTGGCGACGGTGCTGCCCGTGCGCGAAGTCATGATCAGCCCGGCCAGCGCCGCCGTGGTGCCACAAAAGACATAGGTGGCCAGTTTGAGCGGGGCGACCCTGAGCCCGGCCAGGGCGCCCGCCCGCGGGTTGAACCCGATCACAAAGAGCGAACGGCCAAAGGTCGTGTGGCGCAGCATCAGCTCCAACACGACCCCCAACAGGAAAAAGAGGATGACTGAGTAATGCAGCGAGTCAAAGAGTTTTCCCCGCCCCAACCACAAGAAGCTGTCGACCGACGCATACCAGGTCTTGGACTGGGTCAGGATCAGGTTGACCGAATAGACCAGAATGCTGGTGCCGAGCGTGATCAAAAAGGCATTGGCGCGCGTCCAGACAATAATGGTTCCATTCAACAGGCCGATCAGCGCGCCAGCCAGCAGCCCCAGCAGCACAGAGAGGCCAAACCCGGCGCCCCACAGCTGGCTGATCACCGCCACGATGCCCGCCAGCCCGACCACATAGGCCACGGACATGTCGAAGTTGCCGGTGATGAGCAGGATCGTCTGCCCCATCGCCACGATGCCCAGCACCGAGACCGTCCACAAAATGTTGAGCAGGTTTTGGGGTGTCAAAAAGACCGGCGACAAAAATGCGCCGAGCCCCATCAGCCCGGCCAGGATGATGAATGCCGGGTTGGCTGCCAGAAAATGCCGCAACTCTGCCAGCGCGCCGTGTGGGTCGAACCCTCCCGGGGGCTGGGCCAGGGACTGTGCCGTCTTGTGCATCGTCGCCTTCTCCTGCTCTTTGATCATGCTGCCTGGCCCGTTGCGAAGCGCATGATGGTTTCCTCGGTGGCCTGCGGACCCGGCAACTCCGCCCGGATTCGGCCTTGGTACATCACCAGGATGCGGTCGCTCATCGCCAGAATCTCGGGCAATTCAGAGGAGATCATCAGGATCGCCATCCCCTGGCTGGCCAGACGGTTGAGCAAGGCGTAGATTTCTGACTTGGCACCGACGTCGATGCCGCGCGTCGGCTCATCGACCAGCAGCACTTTGGGGTGGGTTGCCAGCCATCGCGCAATGACCACCCGCTGCTGGTTGCCTCCACTCAGGTACTGCACCTGCTGCCGGATCGAGGGGGTTTTGATGGCCAGGCGGCGCACAGAATCCTGGGCCAGGTCCGTCTCCCGGCGTGCCCGGATGACCCCCAGCCAGGAGAGTTTGTTCAGCACGGCCAGCGAGATGTTGTTTTTGACCGGCATGGGCAGCACCAGCCCCTGCTCTTTGCGGTCCTCTGGCACCAGCCCGATGCCAGCCGCAATGCAGTCGTCGGGGCAGGTCGGGCGGATTCGTCTGCCCTCAACCCAGATTTCGCCCTTCTGGTAGGGCAGATCGCCAAAGATCGCTCGTGCCAGCTCGGTGCGTCCGGCACCGACCAGACCGGCTATCCCCAGAATTTCGCCTTGGTGCAGGGTCAGCGAGATGTCCTTCAAAATCCCCTGGACCGTGAGCTGTTTCACTTCGAGCACGGGGGGACCGACCGGCGTTGGCTGTTTTTGGTACAGATCCTGCAGGTCACGCCCGATCATCATTCGGATCACGCCGTCGGTATTCACAGTCTGGAGCGTCTGGGTGGTCACCAGGACCCCGTCGCGCAGGACGGTCAGGGTGTCACAGATCTGAAAAATTTCCTCCATGCGGTGTGAGATATAGAGGAGAGCAATTTTTTTGGCCTGCAGACGCCGGATCACAGAGAAGAGCCGTTCTGTCTCGCGCAGCGTCAGCGAGGAGGTCGGCTCGTCAAAAATTACGACCCGCGCATCAAGCGAGACGGCGCGGGCGATCGCCACCATCTGCCGCTCAGCGATCGAGCACATGCCGAGCGGCAAAGCCGGATCGGTGGCGACCCCCAGGTCCGCAAGCCAGCGGGCAGCCTCCCGGTTCATCCGTCCAAAATCGATCAGACCGAAGCGGTTGCGCGGCTGCCGGCCGATGAAGATATTCTCGGCGATCGACAGGTAGGGTTCCAGGTTGACCTCTTGGTGCACCGGGACGATGCCCAGCCGGAGCGCGTGGGCTGGGTCCCGGATCAGCTGCGGCTGGCCATCCAACAAAATCTCTCCTTCGGTCGGCTGGTAGACGCCGGCAAGGATTTTGATCAGCGTCGATTTGCCAGCCCCATTTTCGCCGACCAGCGCGCGGACTTCGCCCGCCCGCAGCTCGAGACTCACCTGGTGAAGCGCCCGCACCCCTGGAAAGGATTTGCTGATGCTGCGCATCTCCAACAGCGGTGCATCTGGCAGATTCTCTGCACTGCTTGCCTGCCGCATCCTACTCCCTCACAGCCAGGGTCAGGGTGCGGCGCATACGGGGGAAGTTGTAGCGGGTGCCCGGGAAGCGCTGCAGCCCTTCTTCCGTGACTTCGGTCTGGAACAGGTCGGTGATCTCCTGGCGCTCTGCGGGGGAGAGAATGACGCCGGGAACCTGGGCTGCCGACTCCACCTGGGTGAGCGAGCTGACGCCCAGGATCGGCTGGGTCACCGCTGGGTGATGCATCACCCAGGCGGCGGCGAGCTGGGCCGGCTCGACCCCTTTGGCTTGGGCGTAGGCCACAAACCGTTCGAGCGAGCGACCGTGCTGAGAAAGCCAGGTCAACACCCGTGAGTCGGTCATCCCGCGTGTGGCTGCATCCATCGGCATTCCTGGCAAAAAACGGCCGGTCAGCAGACCTATCGCCAGGGGGCGATAGGCGGTAATGGCAATCTGTTCCAAAGAGGCCTGCGGCAGGATTTCGACCTCTATCCCGCGCTCCATCAGATTGTAGGCGACCTGGTTGCAGCGCAGCTGTGCCCAGCCGCGAGCGGCTGCGACGGCATTGGCGGAGGCCAGCAGATAGGCTGGAAAATTGCAGCAGCCGACCAGGCGGGTCTTTCCGGCGCGTACCCCCTCGTTCAGAGCGCCCATCATTTCGGTCAGGTTCATGCCCTGCACGGGCCAGTGGATAAGATACAAATCAACATAAGACATCTGAAGCCGTACCAGCGATTCGTCGAGGCTGGTCAGGATGCTGTTGCGGTCGACACCTTTGACGACCTTGGTGGTGACAAACAGCTGTTCGCGGGGGGCTGCCTTCAGGGCATTGCCCAGGTACTGTTCGCTGGCGCCTGCCGAATACATGGCTGCGGTGTCAAACGCGTTGATCCCCAATGCCAGCGCTCTGGCGACGATCGCCTCGGAGAGGGCTGCATCGCATTTGTCGCCAAACATCATGGTGCCCAGACAGACTTGTGATACGGGCAGTGGGTGCCCAGGAAAAGCAACATAGCGCATAAAAAACCTTATGTTTATTTAGAAAAACGTTTCGCTAGAGGATGATGAAATTATAACAAACCTGAGCAGCCAAGTCAACCTGTAAAAAAGGTGTGGGTCTACTTCACGGCGGGGGCTGCTTTTGGGCAGCAGCCCAGCCGCTCAGCACGGCCGCTCAGCACGGCCGCTTGAAGGAGGATTTGGTGCGGGCTTGGCACCTTTTTTGTCTTCAAGCAGACCCAGCGGGTGTTTGCGCGACGGCTTCTGTGCAGGGTGTGGTATCCTATGGAGTGAACCGCACAACAGAACTGGTGGCTGGCAAAGCTGGGCAGGCCAGCCGAGATGCAGGGAGGCTTATGGCGCAGCAGCGAGTCACCATCACCGACGTCGCCAGAGCGGCCGGCGTTGTACTTCACCGTGCTTGGTGAGCCGCCTTTGAAGATGTTG
>JAPLGY010000162.1 GCA_026389955.1 Caldilinea sp.
GATCTACCTCTATCGCCTGGATCTCTTCAACGACCCGGCGATCCAGGAAGCCTTTGCTGCCGAGTACGGCTACGACCTGACCCCGGCCACCACGCACGAGCAGTACCAGGACAATGCCGCTTTCTTCACCCAGTACGGCGCAGACAACGGGCTGGAACTGTGGGGCACCACCGTTCAGGGCAACACCGGCCACGCCTCCTCCTTCTACGAATTCTTCGAGTCGATCGCACCCACCTTCGGCGTCTACAACTGGGGCATCAACTCTGAGAACTGGAAAGCAACCGTCGAAAATGGCGGCGGCATGAACAGCGACGCCACCAAGGAAGCCCTGGCTTTCTGGGTCGGCCTGCTTCAGTACGCCCCGCCGGAAGCCACCCAGAGCACATGGGATGAGGTCGCTGCCTCGTTCGCAGCCGGCCGCGCAGCCCAGGGCTGGGTCTACGGCGAAAACGCCGCCTGGATCGCCACCGACCCGGATCGCTCCAAGGTCGTCGGCAACGTCGGCGTAGCACTGCCTCCGGTCTCTGAAGGAGTCATGGAAGCCGCAGCAGATGGCTCGGGCTATATCGGCTACTACGACGGCGGCTCCTTCGGCCTGCCGGTCTCCTCCAAGAACCAGCAGTGCACGCTGCTCTGGCTGCAGTACATCGGCCAGGAGTCGGTGCAGGCCGACTGGGCCGTCGCTGGCTCCCGCATCGTCATGGAATCGACCTACGACGACCCCAAGGTCCAGGAAGTCGACGCCAAGACCGACAACTACTACACATTGATGAAGGACGAAGGCCCCCTCTTCCGAGGCGCACCACCCTTCCCCTTCCATGCAGCCCTGCGTGAAGTGGTGCAGCCGTTTATCTGGAAGGCTCTCTCCGGCGAACTGACCGCCGCAGACGCCCTGGATCAGGCCGCCGCCGCCGCTGACGCCGAACTGGTCAACCTGGGGTACGGCCAGTAAACACTTGTCGCGGCCCTGCGCCACAAGTCTCCCGGACGTTTTCCTGGCAGCCTCTCTGCTGCCAGGAAAACGTCCCTCTGCATCGCTGAAGAGCCGCTCGTTTCGACAGGACAATCCGTATGCGATCAAATCGAATGGGATGGGCACTGCTGGCACCTACCCTGGCCATCCTGGCGGTGGTCGGCTTTTTGCCCTTTCTCTATGTGCTCTATGTCGGCCTCTTCGACTGGAACCCGTTCTCCAACCAGTTGGGGATGCAGTGGGCGGCTGTCAACAACTACCGGCGGCTGGTCTTCGACGGCGCCTTTCTCGATTCGCTCTGGCGCACCGGCCTCTTTGCCTTTGTCAGTGTGTCCATCGAACTCTCCCTCGGCTTCCTGCTGGCCCAGACCCTGGTCAAAAATTTTCCCGGCCGCACCATTTTTCGCACCCTCTATGTGCTGCCCCTCGTCATGGCCCCCATCGCAGTCGGCGCAACCTGGCGCCTCCTCACCATCCCCGGCTTCGGACCGGTCCCCTATTTTCTGGACAAATGGTTCGGGATCGACTACCGGCTGGGCACCTTCGCCGACCAGGCCTTTCTCACCGTCATTCTGATGGATGTCTGGCACTGGACCCCCTTCGTGACGCTGACCCTGTTGGCCGGGCTGACCGCAATGCCCAAAGAACCGCTGGAACAAGCCCAGGTCGACGGCGCCAACCGCTGGCAGGTCTTCCGCTACCTGACCATCCCCATGATGATGCCCGTCCTCCTGACTGTCATTTTTATCCGCCTGATGGACGCCTTGCGGGTGGTCGATGAAGTCTTTATGCTCACCAGCGGCGGGCCAGGCACAGCCACCCAGTTCATCGGCATCCATATCTACCGGGTGGTCGTGCCCAAAACTGACTACGGCTACGGCTCCGCGATGTCCCTCCTGGTGCTCTATTTCACGATTGTCCTGTGCTGGCTGCTCTTCATCGCACTCGCCCAGGTCGGGAAACAACGCGAATAACAAGGTGTCCCTATGAAGAGTTCTGTCTTGCGCAACGCGCTGGGCTGGGTCGGTCTGTATGGGCTGTGGACGACCATGATCGTGGTCACCATCATCCCCATTTACTGGATGGTCGTCGTCTCGGCCCGCAGCCGCGTCGAACTGTTCGACGCCCCGACCTTGCTCATCAAATCCTTTTATGCCCCCAACTACCTCAAACCGCTGACCGACCCCATCTTTCAGCGCTATCTGTTCAATTCCCTGGTCATCGCCACCAGCAACGCCCTGCTGGTCACCGCCCTGGCCCTGCTCGCCACCTACGCCCTCTCCCGCTGGCGCCTGCCAGGCGCAGACAATATCTTTTTCTGGACAATCACCCAGCGCATGGCCCCCCCCGCCGCCTTCGTCCTCCCTATCTTTTTGATCTATACCCGGGTCTTCAAAATCGGCGACTGGACACTCTTCGATACCCAGCTCGGTCTGATCCTCCTCTATTGCGTCTTCAACCTGCCCTTTGCAGTCTGGCTGATGAAAGGAATCATGGACGGCATTCCCATCGAGCTGGACGAAGCGGCATTTGTCGACGGCGCCGGACGCTGGACCGTGCTGGCACGCGTGGTGGTCCCGCTGGTCGCCCCAGGGCTGGCCATCACCTTTATTCTGAGCTGGATCTTCGCCTGGAACGAATATCTCTTTGCCGCCAATCTGACCAGCGTCAACGCCCGCACCATCACCACCGGCCTGGCCGCGTTTGTCTCGGTCACCGGCACCAACTGGGGCGAGATGGCCGCAGTCGCCACCATGGCCATTTTGCCCGCATTGATCTTCCTGGTCTTCGTCCAACGCTATATCGTGACCGGGCTTACCTTTGGCGCAGTGAAGGAGTAGTGCAGTGGCTGAACCCGACAACCCCAAACTTGTCGCGCCCGTCCAACACAAAACCCGGCAGCGCGGCTTTCTTCCGATCGAAACCAACCGCTTCGACCGGATTTTTATCAGCGTCATTGCCTGGATCGGCGTCAGCCTGCTCTGGATGCGTTTCCTGGAGAGTTGGATCCCCCTCTGGGTCGCCACCGTGCTCTGCCTGCTCCTGGCAATTTTGATCGTTCGGAAAGGATAGAGTCAGATGGAAGCGCTTGTCCTCGAAAAAAAAGAGCTGTTGGCACTGCGCGAGATCGAACTCGCCGAAACAATGGGCCCCCACGATGTGCGCATCGCACTGCGCACGGTGGGTATCTGCGGCAGCGATGTCCACTACTACACCCACGGCGCCATCGGCCAGTTTGTCGTGCGCGAACCGATGGTGCTCGGCCACGAAGCCTCCGGCGTCGTCCTCGAAGTCGGCGACGCAGTCCACCATCTCGCTGTGGGAGACCGCGTCTGCATGGAACCGGGCATCCCAGACCCCAACAGCAAAGCCACCCTGCAAGGCATGTACAACCTCGACCCGGCCGTCCGTTTCTGGGCAACACCGCCCATCCACGGCGTGCTGCGCCCCAGCGTGGTCCACCCCGCTGCCTTCACCTTCAAACTTCCCGATACAGTCAGCCTGGCCGAAGGTGCCATGGTCGAACCGGTCGCAGTCGGCATGCACGCCGCCACCAAAGCCAAAATCAAACCCGGCGACCTCGCCGTGGTGATGGGGGCTGGCCCGATCGGGATGGTGACTGCGCTGGCAGCTCTCGCCGGCGGCTGCAGCCGAGTGGTCATGACCGACATCCAACAGCCAAAACTCGACCTGGCCGCCACACTCGGCCCGATCACACCGGTCAATGTGGCCCACCAAAATCTCCAAGAGGTCATCAACCAACTGACCGACGGCTGGGGCGCCAATGTCGTCTTCGAATGCAGTGGCTCCGAAAAAGCCGCAGCCACCGTCTTCTCCCCCCTCTGCCCAGGAGGCACCGTCGTCTATGTCGGCATCCCGCTGCAACCGATCGCCTACGAGGTCGCTGCCGGGATGGTCAAAGAGGCCCGCGTCGAGCATGTCTTCCGCTACGCACACGTCTACCCGCGCGCCATCGCCCTGATGGCCAGCGGCAAGCTCAACGTCAAACCCCTCATCACCGACACCTTCCCTTTCGCGCAAAGTGTCGAAGCGTTCAACTTCGCCGTCCAGATGCCCCCCACCTCGGTCAAGGCCCAGATTGTCGTGGCAGCGTAACGCTGGCCCTCTCCCAAGGAAACCCTGAGTGCTACTATGAACGACCCTCTTCTCTCCACCGCAC
>JAPLGY010000482.1 GCA_026389955.1 Caldilinea sp.
CGTTGCATGACACATCTTCCTTCGTTCTATGACCAACTTTTTCGATCATTGCCTGAGCCCGCCCGCCCTAACGGGCTGGAGGCCAACGCTGAGCAACAAGGGAACGGCATTCCTCAGCGTCGATCCAGGCTGCTTGGAAGCGCAATGCATCCCCTTTGGCGATCAGCAGAAAATCGCCTCGCCCAGTCAGTTTTTCGGCGCCGCTGTCTGCAATCCCCGTGGCATAGCGCGCTTCGTCCCGGCTCGCCACTGCACCGACCAGCCGTACAGGAAAATTGGCCTTCATTGCGCTGCCTATCAACTGGGCTGACGGTTTTTGTGTACAAGCCACCAGATGGATGCCCGCCTGACGACCGCGCTGTGCCAGTCTCGTCAGAGCGGCCTCCACAAGCTTGCCGCCGGTCTGCAGCAGATCGTTGAGCTCGTCGATCGCGACGACCAGCAGCGGTCTGCTGATCTGGGCCTGGTCACGGCGTTCCATCTCACACACGAGCAGCCGCAGGTAGCGTGCTGCTTGCTCGTGGTCAGCAATCAGCCCGCCATCGACATGGGGCAGTTCCGCCAGCGGGGCAAATCCGCGCCGCTTCGGGTCGATCAGCACCAGCCTCACCCGGTCAGGCGCATTGGTCAACACCAACGCCGCCAGCAGCGTGCGCGCCAACGCACTTTTCCCGCTGCCGGTTGTCCCGACAATCAACACATGCACCACATCGGGGGCTGACAGCCGCAGCAGCAAGGGATCGCCTGATTCTTCGACACCTAGCAGCGCCGTGTCCGGGGGAGCCGGCTCGCCCAAAGAAGCCAGCAACCGCGACAGACGGATCGGCGTCTCCATGGGCTGGGGAATCTCTATATGGACTAAAGCCCCGCTGCGCGCAACCCGCACAGACTCGCATCCCAGCCCCAGTGCCAGTTCCTCGCCTAGCTGCAGCAGTCGGCTGACACGCACCGACGGCGCCGGTCGGACACGAAATTGCACAAAACGCGGCGACACAACCCCGCCTATCACTGCCCCAGGGGCCTTGTGCTGCGCTAAAATGATTTCTACTCGGTCTGCATGACGGTTCAACCACTCCCGATCTGCTTTCATCGCTGAGCCCTCCTGATCGAGTATTTTATAGAACATTTGTTCTGTTTGTCAAAACCGCATCAGAACAGAGAGGTTCTAGCAATAAATCCCAGGCGACCGATCGCCAAGATCCGTTTTGTTTGGGAATTTTGGGGACTGCCGTTACACTCTGAATTGATACGAACCGTGCGAACAGAAAGTGCGAAGACAAAATTCAAAAGGAGTATACAATGGCAAACTTGCGTAGACTGCGTCGAAGAACACTCCCGATCCTACCGACTGTTTTGGGATTGCTCTTTGGCGCGATGCTGTGGTTTGGCTCTTCTTACGCGCTGGCTGCCGATCGGCCGCTGGATCTGCAGCAGACAATTCCGACGCCGCTGCCGACAGCCCCAGAGCCGACTGCGGTTCCACCCACACCGATCCCGCCACGCCCGAACGACGAGAATAACGATCAGGAACAGGACAATAATGCCGAGGAAAACTCAGCGCCTGCAGAAAGCCAGCCAGAAACCCCGGCCGTACCTCAGATCACCACAACGACTTTGCTTTCTGCCACCGTTCTGGCCCCCCGCATCAATGTACGTCAGGGGCCAGGCCCCAATTTTGCTGTGATCGGCAATTTGGTTGCTGACACGCAGGGAACCGTGCTGGGAACCAATGCCAGCAGAACCTGGCTCAATCTCTGTTGCCTGCCCGGCACCGAAACGACAGGTTGGGTCAGTGCTTCTTTGGTTGCCGTTGAAGGAACCGCAGAAGAGCTGGCTGCTCTGCCAGTGGTAGAACCTGAGACGATCGCAGAAACTTCTGTAACCGCCGAGAGATCTGCGCCTGCTGCCGAGGCGACGCCTGCCGCTGCGGAAGAAGCTGCTGCCGAGGCGACGCCTGCCGCTGCGGAGGAAGCTGCTGCCGAGGCGACGCCTGCCGCTGCGGAGGAGCCTGCCGCCGAGGCGACGCCTGCCGCTGCGGAGGAAGCTGCTGCCGAGGCGACGCCTGCCGCTGCGGAGGAAGCTGCTGCCGAGGCGACACCAGCCG
>JAPLGY010000285.1 GCA_026389955.1 Caldilinea sp.
GCGCGCAGGCCGGATCCCGATCGGAGCATATTCGCCGTTTTGCCGCCCCAGAATATCAGCGCCCATGCCCCGCAACGGGCGCACGATGCGCCCCATCGGCCGACGGCGAATCTGGGCAGTGCCGTTCAAAAAGGTCGGAAACTGCTGACCAACCAAAAGCCCGGTAAGCAGGCGGATGGTGGTCCCAGAATTGCCACAGTCAAGCACATCGGCCGGTTCTTGCAGGCCCTCCAAGCCCCGTCCGTGAACGACCAGCTCGGTCGGGGCGATCACGTCGATCGACACCCCCAGCCCGCGCATCACTGCAATGGTCGAACGGCAGTCGCCCCCATCCAGAAAATTGCGGATGACCGTGTCGCCTTCCGCGATGCTGCCAAACATCACGGCTCGATGGCTGATCGACTTATCTCCGGGTACGGTACAGGCGCCGGTCAACCCTGCACCCGGCGCCACTGTGATCTGAGTCATACGGATTCCTTCTGTTCGTCTTGCTGCAACTGTCAGAGAGCGGCCAGGCGGTGACAGCCAGGCCTCACACTTTGCTCTGCCAGCTTCTGAACAGGCCAGGCAGAAAAAGCTTGTGGGTACAGGATAGCCAGGATCGCCCCTGGCGTCAAACCATCCACCAGATGCATGACGAGAACGTTTTCTGATTTTTGGGCTGTTGAAAATTAGGATGGGCCCTGCACGCCGGGTATGCTTGAGGCATGGCCTTTCCAACGTGGCTGTATGAGATCCATCCAATCTGGCTGGCTTTGCTGGCAACCTGTTTCACCTGGGGTGTGACTGCGCTGGGTGCGGCGACGGTCTTTTTCTTTCGCACCGTCAACCGCAAAGTGTTGGACAGCCTGCTCGGTTTTGCAGCAGGTGTCATGATTGCGGCGTCATTCTGGTCCTTGCTGGCGCCAGCGATCGAAATGTCCCAGCGAAGCGGTGGCACGGGCTGGTTTCAAGCTGCAGTCGGGTTTCTGGCTGGCGGGTTATTTTTAGCAGCCATCGACAAGGTATTGCCCCATCTGCATCTTGGACTTCCCAAAGGCCAGGCAGAAGGCATCAAAACCCAGTGGCAGCGCAGCATCCTGCTGGTGCTGGCAATCACTCTGCACAATCTGCCTGAGGGACTGGCGGTCGGCGTCGCCTTTGGCGCCATCGGAACCGATCACTCGGTCTCCACGTTGGGGGCAGCCGTCGCCCTGGCGATCGGAATCGGACTGCAAAATTTTCCTGAAGGGATGGCTGTCGCGATTCCGCTGCGTCGTGAAGGGTTTCAACGCAGCGAGGCCTTCTGGGCAGGACAGGCCTCCGGCATTGTCGAGCCGATCGGGGGGCTGCTCGGCGCACTGGCCGTCCAGCTGGTCACCCCAATTCTGCCCTATGCCCTGGCCTTTGCAGCCGGGGCGATGATCTTTGTCGTGATCGAAGAACTGATCCCCGAGTCGCAACAAGGGCACAACACTGACCTGGCGACCGGTTTCACACTGTTTGGGTTTGTCGTCATGATGGTGATGGATGTGGCGTTGGGATAGCAGCCAACGCCACGTGTGCACGATCCAGCAGCACATCCCGGCCCACCCTCCTCCGCGCCAGCGACGCACGCGCCCTCCTGTGAACAACAAATCGAGCCCCGCTTTTGTCATTTTGCTGCACGCCACACAAAGGCAGCACAGAAAAACAATCTTTAACAGAGCGTTGACATTCCCTTAATGCCCAGCTGGTACTCTAAAATCGTCACCAAAAACCGAATGGGGAGCCGGATTTGGTGACCATTTTCCTCTCCTGACGACCTCTGCGGGAACCTCAATTTACCCCCCCGGCGGAATCCAGCCTGTCCTGATGAATGACAGGCTGGACATTCCGTTGTCCAGCACGTTTCTGGCAGGTTCAAAGTGGCCAACAACTGCCCCTTTCCCCCTGACAGCGAGCGTCGGTTTTGTTTGTCTTCTCTTCGTGTCCGGTGTATAGTGCACTCTGCAGCCCTGTTGGGGTTCCATCTGGCTTGCGTGTCTCACTGCCATCACCAGAAATTGGTCTTTATGAATACTCCTGCCTTTTCTGAAACGCGCCCGCGGGTGCTGGTTCTCGATCCGCTCCATCCCGACGGTGTTGCGTCTCTGCAGACTCTGGCAGAAGTCGACCTGTACGAGCCCACAGCCACCACTCCTGTCGACTGGGTGCATCGTCTTGCGCCCTACCAGGCGGTCGTCACACGCGGCCGCATCCCCATCACGGCCCAGATGATAGCAGCAGCCCCCCACCTGCGCGTCATTGCGCGCGCAGGTGCCAGCGCAGACAACATCGACGTCCATGCGGCAGAGGCCGCCGGCATTGAAGTCACTCCGCCACCTGATGCGGCGGCGATTGCCGTCGCGGAGATGACCCTGGCACTGCTCTTGGGTGTAGCCCGGCAGGTGGCCCAGGCCAACCAGAGCCTCAAAGCGGGGGAGTGGGAACCGCAGCGCTGGGAAGGGG
>JAPLGY010000249.1 GCA_026389955.1 Caldilinea sp.
AGCAGCACCACCGGCGCACCGGCGAGAATATTGGGGTTGATCGTCTCCCCCAGGCGGGAGACGAAAGGCGCAGCCACACGTTGGAGTGCAACCAAAGGGCTGGGCAGAACACGCTCTGTAGTCAGAAGGAGGGGGCCAACCAGCGCCAGCACGCTGGCACACGCAATCAACACCCAGGCCAGCCGCTGCGGATGGCGTAGCATGGGTGGCCAGCTGATCAACGCCACAAACAGTGTCACACCAAGCAGGAGATAGCCGGCACTTTCCCAGGCGCGCACAGCATCGACCGCTGCCCAGATGTTGACGGGCAGCCAGAGCAAAAGCAGCAACATGGCCAGCGAGATCGGCGTCTGCAGCGGAACTATCCAACGTCCATTGGCGAGACGCCAATACAGCCAGCGCAGGGGCCAAAAAGCAAAGAGGGCAAGCACCAGAGCCGGCTGCCACAGTACCGGCAGCAGCCGCGCAGGAAAAAGGATCAGGGGCATCCAGGCAAGAAGGTAAAACGGTTCAAACCAGAGCAGACGGCGGATCCACAGCAACTTAGCTATCCTACTGAGCCCGGCGCGGGGTGAATGGCCGGCGTCGGTTTGTACAGCGATACACTACTGGCGCGCGCAAGTTCTGCCGACGGCGGGCAGTATTCGGGGACCAGGTTCTGCAACGTACGGATGATGGCGTCTCGATCGTTGAGCCCAGCCGAGCGATCGAGCGCGGCCAGTGCTTCGTCCAAGCGACCAGGTGTCAGCAGGTTGGTATTGCTGGCAATAAAGACTTTATCGTGGCGTGTGCGCGTATACTCCTCGCCCTGCAAAAACAACTCTTCGTAGAGCTTCTCGCCGGGGCGCAGGCCCGTGAACGCGATTTCGATATCACGACCTACCTTGAGGCCAGACAGCCGAATCAGGTCAGCCGCCATGTCGACAATTTTGACCGGTTCGCCCATGTCAAGCAGGAAAACTTCACCTCCCTGACCGAGCACACCTGCCTGCAGCACCAGCTGTACTGCTTCGGGAATGGTCATAAAATAGCGGCGCATTTCAGGGTGCGTCACTGTCACCGGGCCGCCAGCTGCGATCTGTTTGCGGAAGGTGAGCACCACACTGCCGCGGCTGCCCAGTACGTTGCCAAAGCGCACCGCCATATAAGGCAGTCCACTCTGCAGCGCAGCATTGTAGACAATCAACTCGGCTGCACGCTTGGAGGCACCCATCACGCTGGTTGGATTGACGGCTTTGTCGGTGGAAATCATGACGAAGCGTTCGACGCCGGCTGTACGCGCTGCAGCCACAACATTGCGTGTGCCCAGCACATTGTTGGTGATTGCCTCAGCCGGGTTCATTTCCATGAGCGGCACATGTTTGTGCGCAGCTGCGTGGAAGACAACCTGCGGCTTGTGGCGTTGAAAGAGCGTAGCGATGCGGTCAGCAAAGCGGATGTCCGCAATGAGCGGTGTCAGCTGGACGCTGCTCCCAAAAAGGCGTTGATTCTCGAGCATCAGCTCGTTGTGCATCTCGAAAATCGAATTCTCACCGTGGCCGAGGAGCAGCAGCACTGCTGGACGGGAGCGCAGAATCTGGCGGCACAGCTCGCCACCGATCGAGCCACCGCCACCGGTGACGAGTACGTGCTTACCGGCCAACAGTTCGGTCACCGCTGCAATGTCGGTTTGAATAGGTTCACGGCGCAGCAGGTCTTCGATGCTGATCTCGCGCACCTGTGAGATATGGACGCTGCCGTCAAGCAATTCATAAAGGCCCGGCACCGTGCGAGGCTTGATGCCTGCCAGCTCACCGGATTTCGATCAGATGCGCACGATCTCGCGAAGGTCGCTGCCCGGCGCAGTCGGCATGGCGATGACGATATGATCGATTCGATGGCGTTTGATCAGATCTGGGATTGCATGTCGGTCCCCCAACACCGGGACACCGTTGACGCTGAGGCGCCTTTTGTTGGGGTCATCGTCGACAAAACCAACGACCTGCAGCTTCAGAAGACGATTGTTCTGCACCTCGCGCAGCATGACTGCGCCGGAGTCGCCG
>JAPLGY010000375.1 GCA_026389955.1 Caldilinea sp.
CTCCTGAGCCTGGCCGCAGCCCCAAGCCTTCCAGCTCCTGCTCGACCGCAGGCAGTTTGAGCCAGTCGTGCAGCACAAACCCTGCGATCCAGAGCCGACGCACAGTGTCGTCGTAGCAGCGCAGCTGGGGCGCACCCCACATCTGCAGCGTGCGCGCCACATGCAGCACAGGAAAGAGCCCGTTGATCAGATGGGCACGCAGCGACTGGTCCGCCGCATACCGTTCGACCTCCGCAGCCCCTTTGGCCACACGTCGCTCCGCAGCAAAATCCCCCCCCTTGGCCGCCACATGGCCGAGCAGTTCGGAGAGCGGCGCTGCCACATGGTCGACAAAATCTATGAGAACTGGGTCCTCCCCCCACTGTGCCCGCACCGCATCGCGCAGCAGCGCCGCAAACAGCGGCTCCGCCGGCCACACCTGCTCCCCGGAAGCCCTCTCGTCCGGCTCTTCTCCAAAAAAAGCCCCCTCTTCGTCGATTTCTTCCAGATCCGAATCCTCCGGCAGCTCCCAATCTGCCAGGGTCGTCGGCTGGACGGTTTTCTTTTTCATCCTCTTCCCCCTATTTCACAAAATCAAAGCAGTGTCGCTGCCACTGCAGTTCAGACGGCTCTGCTTCAATGCGGTGTGCAACAAAAGCGCCTCACGGCCAAACACAATCGCCCCTTCCATCCCGTCCAGACTCACAAACGGATGCACCGGAAAGAGCAGCGGCAGGCGCAGGCGCCGTTTGAGCTGCAGCGGGTGGTGCAGACAGACCACAGCCGGCACT
Source organism: Caldilinea sp. (assembly GCA_026389955.1). The sequence continues at coordinate 771 of JAPLGY010000375.1, forward strand.
TTGCGGCGAGCCAGCTGCCGGTTGATCGCGTTGTAGCCTGGAATCTGCTGCGGAAACGCCGCCTGGATCTGCACCCCCTGGAGCACCTGGACGGTGCCAAACCGGGTGCCGTCCCAGTCGCTGACCTCCTGCTGCAGCAGCACCTTGTACTGCGTCCGTTCGGGCAGAAAGCCCTGCAGACGAAAATAGGCCACCAGCCCTTTCAGGTTGGACCACGCCCCCCCATGCTCTTCGACAAACGCCCGAAATTCGTCGGGCTGCAGCGCAGCCAGCCGGGCATTGGCCAGCAGCGCAAACAGATCGTAGCGCTTGATCTGGTCGCCCCCCTGCTCTGTCTCGTCCAGCACCCCGCACTCAAAATAGCTGCCCCCGCGAAATGCGGTGATCTCTTCGTACAGCGGGCCCTGGTGTTTGCACAGATCCCAGTACCTCTGGGCCTTTTGAAGGATGCTGGTGCGAAAGGTCTCTTTGTAGCGGGCCAGCAGACGGTTCCTCACCTCGGCATACTGGCCGCGCACCAGCGGGTTGGACAACGCATTCACGATCCGATAGGATTGATAGGCTCCCCAGTCACGCGCATAGGCGTCGAAAGAGGCCGTGGGCGGGTAGGCCATCTGGATTGTCTGGTTGAACTCCGCTCGGTCGAGCACAGCCCCAGGTTGCAGCAGAGGGGGCGCATCGCTGCGCCCGACCGCCAGGGTCTCGTAGATCCAGGGCGGCACCAACGCATAGGCGACGAAATGGCCGCCAAAAAAAATTGTCTTCCCCTCCCGCACATAGCCGGCATGGCGTCCGACCCGGCCCAGCCGCTGGACAAACGTGCCCGCATCCCGGCTTTCAAAGAGCAGAAAGTTGATCTGAAAGTCGATGCCGATATCGACCGTGCTGGTGCCGATCAGCAGATCGCAGCCGTAGGAGCGGCTGCGCTGCGTCCGGCTGGTCAGGCCGGTGTTCTCGCCGACGGTCAGCCCGTGGCGGGCAAATTCACCCTGCAGCCGCTCCACCAGCCGTTTGGCCTGCGCGACGCTGTTGACGATCACCGCCCCTTTGGCCTGGGGCGCGTGCTCCAAAAAAAAGGGGAGCAGCCGATCGTGCAGATGCTGGTCCACCCAGGCTTCGACGTTGTCCGGGCAAATCTGCAGCTGCACCTCGTGCAAAATCTGACGCCAGCGGGTCGGGTCGGCAGGAGGCGCCCCATGACAGTAGCTCCCGTCGATCACCTCCACCGCAAAGCCTGCCCGCCGCAGCGACTCCTGCAGCAGGGGGCGGGGGGTAGCAGACTGAAAGAGAAACTGGCGGCGCTGGCCGCGCGTCATTTCGTCGATCAGCAGCAGCGCGTTGACGACGCCGACAATCTGCGGCGCGTCAAAGATGTGAAATTCGTCGAACGTAAACTGCTGAAACGCCTGCACCAGCGGGCCCAGAAGCCGGTCCGGCGCATCCCCCGACTTGCCGGTCCGCACATAAAACAGGTGCATCACATAGTAAAAAATGTCCGGATTGGTCAGCACCACGTCGTGGTTGTTGAGCAGTGCCTGCAGCGCCTGCCCGCGCTGTGCAAAATCGCCCCCTGCCATTCGGCGGTCCAGCACGTCGCTGTCCAACGCAGCCACCACCGGCGTCTGGCCCCACAGCGCCCAGGTCTGCTGGGTCTGGCGCAGCTGGTCCCGAATCAGCTCATTGGTCGGGTACATGGCGAACAGCTTGTGGCGCCAGCCCTGCACCAGCGACGGCAATTGCCCGGCCAGGCTCTTGCCGTCGCCGGTCATCGCTGTGTTGAAGATCACCTCCGGCCCGCCAGGGCGGGTGAGCGCCCGGTAGGTGGCCAGTTGGTGGCAGGAGAGGCGCCAAGGCGAACCGCCCGCACCGCCCGGCAGCCACTCTGCCAACCCGCTCTCGGCGACCACCGCCGGGTCGGCCAGCTCGGAATAGACTGCTTTCAGCTGAATCTGCAACATGGCTGCGCTTCTCCTGTGTGAAGACCCCAGCGGCCCCAAAGGCCCGCAGCAACTGGCCTCCGACCGACATGTGTCGATCTTGCCACAACGGGCGGCCTGCTGTCCTCCTCAGTTGTGAGGAACTTTTTCAGAAGAACTGTTGAAATGCCAAAGCCCGGAGGGGCTTATTTCAGGATATAATAGGTGGCCCGTTTGCTGCCAATCCGGAGAAGCAGGTTCTGGTCGACCAGGTCAGCCAGATCGCGGCGGATCGTCTCGGCATGCACGTCGGGGGCCAGCGCCTGCAGGTCGCTGTTGGCGATGCGTCCGTGGGTCTGCACAAAGGCCAGCGCCGCCTCCTGGCGCTCGTTGAGAGAAGCGTGGGGCCAGCGCTCCTGCTGCGGGTGGCTGCTCACCAGCCCCTCCCCCCGCAGCGTGACCCGAAAGCCAGCCGCCGTTTCGACAAATTCCGGCGCCGGCAACCCCGCCTCCTGCATGGCCGCCAGCATCCGGTCCACGCCATAGCCCAGCCGTTCGATATAGCCCAGGTCGGTCAGCACCGCTACCAGCGCCGCATTGCGGCTGTAGCGCTCGTCTTTGATGTTCTCCACCGTCACATGGCCGGGCAGGCGACCCGGGCTGTAGACCTCGATGCGGTCGCCGAACATCAACAGCCGAATCCCCTCCCCCCGCACGCTGTAGTCGCGGTGAGCAATGGCGTTGACGATCGCTTCGCGCACCACCGCCAGGGGATATTCGACGCTCTCTTCGCGCGCCATGCCGCGGATGCGCATCCCGCGACGCATGTTGCCTGCCACGAACGCCTCCGCCTGCCTCGCCTGATCTGCCAGCACTCCCCCAATCTCCTGGCGCACAAATTCGTCCCCCATCTCGGTGCCCGCATACCGCACACAGATGAGCTCGGCGCTGCGCAAGAAGCGCTGCGGGTTCTGGCCAAAGAGCAGCAGCCCCGCCACGGTGGGCAGCGGCGGGTCGACCGGCAGCCCGTCTGCCCCGCGACGGGTGACACAGCCGCGGCTCAACAAGGCATCCACCAGATCCTCGTCGGGCGGCAGCCCGATCTGGTTGAAGTATCGGCCGACCCGCCCGGTGTCCAGGTCGGCCAGGCTGGCCGCTTCCACAGGCTGGCTTTCAAATCCGCTCTCTATCCGCTCCAG
>JAPLGY010000727.1 GCA_026389955.1 Caldilinea sp.
GTAAGCGACGTGGTTGCGTTTTTGGTGGTATCGCACCATGCGCAGAGCTGCAGCAAGCTATACTTGACCCCCAATGTCAAGACCACAAAGTGACAAAAATAGGATAGAGCCGGTTTGCATGCCCGTCCCCTGTCTACCGCAGCGAATCAGGCAAAGTACAGTTCTGCCAGCGTCCGATAGTCCAGATTCTGGTGCGGCCGCTCGTGATTGGTAACTACCAGGCCATCGATTTAGATCGGTGTGAAGTGTAGGCAAGCAAAGGCACCGTGAACGGCCCCCTCCCTCTGCGTGGCCGAGAAGCAAAGCCAAGGGGGGCTGAAGCCAGCCCCCCCCTGTACGAGCCCTTTTCTTGTCGCTCACACCTTCAGGAGGGTCACCGAGTGGGCTGGCAGGAGCACCATGCCGTCGCTACAGGTGAATTCGACCGATTGTGGGGTGACGCGTTCTGGAAATTCGATGTCGTTGTAGGCGTCGGGGCTGTCTCCTGCGAGCACATGCGCCCGGTGTACCCCTTGCAGCGGCGATCCTGCCAGCAGCACTTTGCAGTGCAGCGCGCGATCGGGCAGACGGTTGACCAGGGCAAGCTGCCATTCTCGTTGTTCTGGATCGCAGGTAGCGACGGCGTCCAGGGCGGGTATGGACAAATTTCCATGTGCAAACGCCGGGCTGTCGACAAAGACGTCGCCGACATGGCTGCCCAGCAGGTTGGCGTACAGGGCAAGCACATGGAAGGTGGTGCGGCGTACTACGCCGTTGGGATGTACAGCCTGTGGGCCGAAAAGAAAGAAGAGACCTCCGGCCACGATCAGGCAACCTGCTGTGAGGCGCGGCGTGGGGCGAGCATCGAATCGAAACCCTGCTGCTGCTGGAGGGTTCATGGGTGGCCTCTCATTCGGGGCGGGGGGGCGGTTCCCGGCCGGGCAGGCGTGGCAGCGCCCGGCTGGGGCGGGTGCTGCGGTCGGGGCGGGCCACAGGCTGGGTGGCTGCCAGCAGCTTCAGCGCCTCCGCCACAGCCCGCTCCAGCTGTGTGTCCCGCCCGTTCAGGTATTCCTGCGGGGTGATGTCGACGTCGATGTCCGGCTCGGTGCCGTAGTTTTCGACCATCCAGCCGACATCTTCGAACCAGGTGCTGTATTCAGGCTGTGTCGTGATGGTGCCGTCGACCAGCGGGTGGCTGGGCTGGATGCCGATGACGCCCCCCCACGTACGTTTGCCGACCAGCGGGCCCAGCTGGAGCAGCTTGAAGGCGTGGCAGAAGATATCGCCGTCGCTGCCGGCCAGTTCGTTGGTCAGGGCGACCACCGGCCCCCCTACCGAGTCTGCCGGGTAGGGGGCCAGCCGGCTCCAGCGCGTGGCGTCGTAGCCGATCCGCCGTCGGGCCAGTTTTTCCAGCAGCAGCTGGCTGACGTTGCCCCCGTCGTTGTAGCGGACATCCACGATCAGCCCGTCGCGCATCACCTCCGACAAAAAGCCCCGATGAAATTCTGCGTAGCCGTGCGACCCC
>JAPLGY010000644.1 GCA_026389955.1 Caldilinea sp.
CCCCTCCCTCACGGTCGGGGTTACGGAGCTTCAGGCAGGTCGTAGCCGCGCCCGTGGATCAGAAGATTGACGACCGAGCCGTAGTCTGTGGTGGCCTGCACACTGTCCATCAGGTCGAACGCGCCGTCAGCATCGTTGGCAGCCCCCGCGACCGAAGCAACCCCGCGATCGCCGAAGGGGTTGTCGCTCTCCGCCAGTGGGTCGGTGTAAACCTCGTCTCGCACGCGGTTGAGGGTGCGGTCATACCAGAAATCTACGGCGTTGTTGTAGCCAGTGGCGCTGTAAAGACAGCTGTCGGTCGGCGCGTAGCGGATGTCCGAGCCGCCAGAGGGCACTTCAAAGAAACCGCTGGTTTCGTTCAGCCGTACAAATTGACGTTGCGCGTACGGCTGGAAGCGCACCGCCCCACCCGTGCTCGGGCCGGCCCAGTTGCAGAACATGCCCTCTACAGCGAGGACCGCATCGTCCGGCCGCAGCGTGCTCGCCACCCCAGCCGTGTCGGTGAGGACGTAGCTGTGGCCGCTTGACTGCTGGATGCGTCGGCCAAAGCCGAAATAGGACTCACCGCTTATCGGGCTCAGGTCGTTGACACCGACATTGAAGACGCGGCTGTAGCCGTCACCGTTGCCGGCCTGCCAGGCAAAGGCGTAGGTTCCTGCCAGGTCGGTCGTCAGTGTGCCGCTGACGGTCGCCGTCTCTGTAAAGGCAGCGTTCGGGTCGAAATTGGCGGTGAAGGCGTTGTAGTTGTCCGACCAGCCGACCAGCGCCAGCCCCTCCGACGTGAAGGCGGCAGCCGCATCAGACACACAGAAGGTCGCCTGGCGCACCTGTACCTTCAGGTCCGTGGCTGAACTGCGGTGGTAGGCCAGCGAGCCGCTGGGCACCGCCGGAGAGGGCGGCGGGCCGCTGCTTGGGCAGTGCAGCCCACCTCGGTAGTCGCTGTCCAGGATCTGGTAGGTGAGCAGCCCACGGTAGCGTTCGGTGGGCGCACTGCTGTCTGGTGCGTGCGCAAGCGTCACCGTGACCCCATAGGTGTGTGCCGCAGAGCCGCCGCCCGTCAACGCCTGTTCGTCGGTGCTCAGCACAAGGGCATAGTAGATGGCCTCTTCGGTGCGCGAAAGCGTGGCCTGGCTGAAGACAATCCCCGAACTGCTGTTCATCGCAGCCGTCAAGTCGACGGGGGTGCCGTCGGTCAGCACGGCAGTGCCGCTGAGCGCAGCCTGTGCCACGAGTGCAGCAGCCAGGGTGAGTGCGGCCTCTGACTGCGCCTCGATCCCGCGCATCAGCCCGTTGAGTTGGGCCACCGAACAGGCGTGCCCCGGCGAACCGTAGGTGAGTGTGTAGGCATCTGCCGTCCCTAGCCCCAAGGTCTGCGTGTAGGAAGGGCTGTTGTTGGGGTCAGACCAGAGCTGAGGTTCGTATTCGAGCCAGAGCCCCAGGTCGCCGCCGGGCAGCTGGCCGCTGCCGCCCCCTGGATGATTGGTGTACTCGAGCTGAGGCCCGTAGCAGTTGGCTCGTCCGCCGCCAGCCCCCTGGACCAAACTGCGAACCGCCGAGGTGATCGGTACTGCTGTGCTCGCCAGCAGCGCAGCACGAATGCGGTCTGCTATCGCACGGTAGGCCGGGAGAAAAGCGTTGGGGGCAGCCCCTGCGACATCCGGCTGCGGCCGGAGCACGTTGAATGGGGCAGCGACCGCCAGCCCGCTGGGAAAAATACTTTCTGCCGACCCGGGAGAGGGGGTGGGAAGAGCAGTCCCCCCACTGCCTATCAGCGGCAGAAAGACCCCGCCCCCGATTGGGGGCTGTGCAAAGGCTGTTTGCATCGCCATCAAGGTGGCCAGGGCGACAGCTGCGGCAAGAAGAAGGTATCTGGGGCGCACTGTGGGAATTCCTTTCAGATCACTCACTCGAAAAAGACAGATAAATACTTTCTCCACAACCCAAAAAGCCCTGAACAGCCTCAGCTGTCGGGATGGATCGCTTTTTAGTTTTGTTGGAGGAGCCCCATCTCGTAGTATACAGCAGCCTGGCTGCGGATCCACATCTGGGTTCCGTCGCTGAGGATCTCAGCTGCCCCATCTTCGTCGGTGCGCAGCACATGCCGCCCTCGCAGCGCCTCCAGCACTGCCGGTGCATGGTGGCCGTACCGATTGTCGGCGCCGACCTGGATCACGGCGATCTGTGGTTGGACGGCAGCGACCAGCGCCGGGC
>JAPLGY010000711.1 GCA_026389955.1 Caldilinea sp.
CGAAAGATAGGTCTCGCAGAGAGAGGGGCTCTCATGCAGACAGTAAAAACAATCGCCGCAAGCGGGTGCCCAGTTGAGGCAGACAGCATCCCCTGCTTGGAAACGGGTCACGCCAGCCCCAGTTTCGACAACGACCCCGGCACCTTCGTGCCCCAACGCAACCGGCAGCGGGTGCTGGGTGGCACCGCTGACCAGGTGCCAGTCGCTGTGACAGACACCCGCTGCCTGAATCTTGACCAGCAATTCCCCGGCGCGCGGGGGCAGCAGCTTCAAGTTTTCCACCACGATGGGAGCTCCCACCGCCTGCAGCACCGCCGTTCTCGTCTGCAACATCGCCGCCTCATTCCTCGTCGTCGTCTTCGCTGTCGTCTTCGCTGTCGTCTTCGATCTGCTCTTCATCCCCGACCATCAACCGCTGCAGAGAGTGTATCAGCAGCCGCTGTTCTGCCTGGCGCAGACGGCTCGCCAGCATCGTCGGCGTGTCCGACCGATAGATCGGCACCTCTGCGCTTCCAATCACAGGGTCTCCCCCCCCCTCCGCCACCAGGCAGCCCCTGCAAACGGCTTGTTTGATTTCACCGCGCAAAAAGGCTGCCAGGATCTCTTCGGCCGTGCAGCTGCCCCCGGGCAGAAAAGGGTGCACGTCGACGACACGGTACGAAAAGTGGGCCAGGAATGCTCTCCCCAGGCGATGGGTCCAGCCATCCAACACCACCCAGTCTGGCCGCACTGCGGCGATCTGTTGCAGCAGCTCTGGATCAGGCTCGCCGTGCGTCTGCTCTTGCTCCGGCTCTGGTAGATACGGCAGGGATCGGGCTGCGATCCCTGCCTGCCGGGCTGGGCCCAGTCTCTCCTCTCGATCGGAGAGCACCAGGCCGATCCGGGCATCCAGAATTTTGAGCCGAACAGCGTCGATCAGCGCCTGGAGGAGGTGGCCTTCTCCTGCGGTCAGCACGGCCACGGTGGCTGTCACGGGGTCTCCTGGGCTGGTCTGTGGGGCCGTGTCGGTTTGCGAGGGGCTGGGTATTTGCCGGCCAGCCTGGGTGGGGGGTGGGTCTCTGACCGCTTTCCGCGGGCGGCACGCTCCGGGGTCCGACTCGACCTGGCGGGCAGGGCGCGGCCAATGTCGGTGCGATAGTGGGCGCCCGCAAAACGAATCTTCTCTACGGCGGCGTAGGCCCGGCGGGCCGCCTGCTCGACCGAACGAGCCGTTGCGGTGACTGTCAGCACCCGTCCTCCGGCCACAAGCAAACGCCCGCCTTTCTGGCGGGTGCCGGCCTGATCGACGGTGCAGCCAGTCTGCTCTGCTGCCGCAACCCCGAAGATTTCGATCCCTGTCCGGCAGGTTTCGGGGTAGCCTTCGGACGCCATCACCACGCTGACGGCAGCGGCAGCGCGCCAGCGTGGGGTCACGGTCTCCAACGTGCCAGCGGTGCAGGCCAGCAGCACTTCAAGGAGGTCGCTTTCCAACAAAGGCAGGATCGCCTGCGCCTCCGGGTCACCGAAACGACAGTTGAACTCCAACACAGCAGGCCCTTTCTCGGTCAGCATCAGGCCGGCGTACAGGACGCCCCGATAGGGTGCGCCTTCGGCTGCCAGCCCGGCCAGCACCGGCGCAAAGATTTTGTGTTGGATTTCAGCCAGCTGCTCCGAGGTGAGCAAGGGGGAAGGAGCAAACGCCCCCAGCCCGGCGGTATTGGGGCCGCGGTCGCCGTCGTTCAGCCTTTTGTAGTCCTGGGCGGCGGGCATCAGGAGACAACGCTGGCCGTCGCAGAAAGCCAACACCGACACTTCTGGGCCGCGCAGCCTCTGCTCGACCAGCACGGTGGTTCCCGCATCCCCAAAACGGCGATCGATCAGCAGCTCATGCACGGCCACAGCGGCGGCCTCCATCGTATTCGGAAGAAGGGTCCCCCTGCCTGCCGCCAGGCCGCTGGCCTTGATCACGGGGACCCGGTCCAGCATACGCAGGTGGCGCATCGCCTCGTCGAAATCGGTAAAACTCTCTGCCCGCCCCGTCGGCACACCCCAGCGCAGCATGCACTGTTTGGCAAACGCCTTGGAGCCCTCCAACTGGGCCGCCCGTCGAGAAGGACCGAAGATCCGCAGGCCTGCCGCCTGAAACGCGTCGACGATCCCATCCACCAACGGCGTTTCAGGTCCGACCACAGTCAGGTCGAGGGCATGCTGGCAAGCAAAGGCGATCAGCTCCTCAAACTGTCCAGCCTCCAGCCCCACATTTTCACATTTGGGCAGGTTGGCGGTTCCACCGTTGCCGGGGGCCACATAGATTCGCTCCAGCGCGGCAGACTGGCTGAGTTTGTGGGCCAGCGCGTGTTCACGGCCGCCGCCACCCACGAGAAGAAGTTTCATAACGCCCCGTTCCTGTCGGATGCAATCGAGTCATAGACAGCAGACTGTCCAACCCTATTATCGGTGACAGCGTGCGCCTGCCCAAGTTTCAAGCGCAGCAGAAGACGGGTAGGGCGTAGCACGAACGCTCAGCGTGGCACCAGTTCCACCTCAAACAATGCGGGCCACAACTTGCCCGTCACAAACAGACGACCACTCTGTTCTTCGAAGGCGATCCCGTTGAGCACATCGACAGTTCCTGTGAAAGGAGGGGCCTGGGACAAAAGCCCGGTGAAATCATAGATGCCGTCCACCTGCCCTGTCGCCGGGTCGATCCGCAGCACGCTGTCGGTCTGCCAGACATTGGCCAGCACCTTGCCGTCGACGTACTCCAGTTCGTTGAGACGGGTCACGCGCTCCCCCGCCAGCGTGACCGTGACCCGCCCAGTCTCTTGCAACGTGGCTGGGTCCAGAAAATACAGGGTCGCTGTTCCGTCGCTCAGGATCAGCTGTTCGCCGTCATGGGTCAGCCCCCACCCTTCCGTTGGGTAGGAAAACTGCTGGACGGGCTGAAAGCTCTCCCGGTCGTAGACAAACCCCACGCCGTTCTGCCAGGTCAGCTGGTAGATTCGATCCCCCAACACAGAGATCCCTTCGCCAAAATACGCTGCATCCAGATCGTGCTGCTGCAGCACACGGCCGCTCTCCAGCTCGACACGGCGCAGCGAAGACGCTCCATACAGACCCGTCCCCTCGTACAGCACCCCATCGGCAAAATCCAACCCTTGGGTAAATGCCTGCGGGTCATGCGGCAGCACAGAGAGAACCCGATAGCCGTAGACCGGCGGGCGGGCGGGGGAAGGGGCAGCCAGCGGAGAGGGCGGGGCGGGCTCCTCAACAGCAGTCGGTGTGGGCAGTGCGCTCGGCGGCTGCTGCGGCGGCCCTGGCTGGCTCCACGCAAATCCGCCCCAGCCAATGGCTGCCAGGAGGACAAAGATCGCAAAAGCAGTCAGCAGAGGGGATCGTTTCAAAAATTGCATATCGGTTCCAAGGTTTGCCAGACGGTAAACAGTGCCAGCGTTATTGTACAAAGTGGCGACTGATTTGTCACACTGCGCTCCTCGTCCCCGCTTTTTCACTGGGCAGCTTTGACAAAAGCCCTGCACATCGATCAGAATGCGCACATGGGTGATTTGTCATGAACTTCATCGAATTGCTGGTCGAGCATCCGCTTTTGCTGCTCTTTGTGGTGGCGACGGCAGGATATTGTCTGGGGGAACTTCGCTGGCGGGGCACAGGGTTTGGCATTGCTGCGGTGCTGTTTGTCGGGCTGGCCTTCGGTGCGCTCGACGAACGTCTGACCCTGCCGCGCGAGCTGGTCTCGCTGGGGCTCATCTTGTTTGTCTATTCGGTCGGTCTGGCCAGCGGGCCCGGTTTTTTTGCGTCGTTTTCGCGCAGCGGTCTGCGTGACAACCTGATGGTAGCCGGGGTTCTGGCACTTGCTGCGCTGATCGTCGCAGCCGAGGTGCTGCTGCTCGGGATCCGCCCGACTGTTGCAGCGGGCCTTTACACCGGCGCGCTGACCAACACACCTGCGCTGGCGCAGGTGCTCAGCTACGTCGCCCACACCGGCAGCGCGGCGCAGCTTGGCACCGAGCCAGTGGTCGGCTACTCGGTCGCCTACCCGCTGGGGGTCATCGGCCCGATCCTGGCCATCCTGCTGATGCAGCGCGTCTGGCGCGTCGATTACCGCCAGGATGCAGAACAGGTGCGCGACATGTTCCCGGTCGAGCAAGAAATGTACAGCCGCACAGTGCGGGTGACCCATCCAGCCCTGGCGGGCCAGCCGCTGCATCTGCTCAGCCAGCAGCGGGGTTGGCGTGTGTTGTTCAGCCGGGTCAAACAGGGCAGCAGGCTCGAACTGGCCACCGACAAACTCATCCTTCAAGAGGGGGATCTGATCAACGTGGTGGGAACCCCGGAGGATGTCGACCGGGTCGTCGGTGAACTGGGGGTCCCTGCCCAGGAACAGCTCGACCTTGACCGCAGCGCCTACGACTTCCGCCGGGTTTTTGTCTCCGAACCGGCGCGGGTCGGGCGCAAACTGGCTGAGCTGGACCTGCCCAACCAGTTTGGTGCGATCGTCACTCGTGTGCGGCGCGGCGACATCGAGCTGCTGGCCTTCAACACCCTGGTGCTGGAGCTGGGGGATCGGGTGCGCTTTGTCGCCCCGCGCAGCCAGATGCAGGCGATCAGCCGGTATTTCGGCGATTCCTACAAAAAGCTGAGCGAAATCAACCTGGGGGTGCTGGGGCTGGGCATCGCGCTGGGGATCGGGCTGGGTCTGGTGCCGATCCCGCTGCCGGGCGGCATCCAGTTCCAGCTGGGAGAAGCCGGGGGACCGCTGGTCGTCGCGCTGATGCTCAGCGCGCTGCGACGCACAGGCCCGGTGGTCTGGAGCATCCCCTACAGCGCCAATCTGACGCTCCGCCAGTTTGGGCTGACCCTCCTGCTGGCTGGGATTGGGGTGCGCTCGGGCTATACGTTTCTGGCCACCCTGACCCAGACGGGGGGGCTGACGATTTTGCTGGCGGCTGCGGTGGTGTCGCTGGGAACACCGCTGCTGGTGCTGTGGATCGGCTACCGCTGCTTCAAACTGCCCTTCGGGGTGGTCACCGGAATGGTCTCTGCCGTGCACACGCAGCCCGCCGTGCAGGCAGCCGCCCTGACCCAGGCGCGCAACGACCTGCCCAACCACGGCTATGCGCTGGCGTTCCCGATGGCCACGATCGCCAAAATTTTGCTGGCCCAGCTTCTGGTCGCTTTTCTGCCCTAGCTGGGGCCGCCCAAGGGTCCAGCACCCCAAGATGACCGCTGGCCGCCGGCCAGCGCCAAGGGAGCACGATGACGACACCAGAGACGACCGATCTGCGCAATGGTTGGAACCGGGTGGCAGCCCACTACCAGGCGCTGCACCGCCACAGCACAGCCAGCGCCCACTACGGGCCCTGGGCCCCGAACGAAGAGGAGCTGAGGCTGCTTGGCGATGTAGGTGGGTCCCGAATTTTGGAGCTTGGCTGCGGGGGGGGCGAATGCTGCATCGCCTTTGCACGCCAAGGTGCACAGGTCACCGGGCTGGACTGGAGTGAGGGACAGCTCGACTACGCCCGCAGCCGGGCCCGCCAAGCGCAGCTTGCAATCCAGTTTGTCCAGGGCGACGCCGCAGATCTCAGCCAGTTTGCCGGAGCCAGCTGGGAGATCGTCTTCAGCACCTACACCTTTCAATACCTCACCGACCTGCCGAAGACACTGCAAGAGTGTGCGCGCGTGCTGGTGGCCGGTGGACGGCTGGTCTTCAGCCTGGACCACCCGCTGCGCGATTGTTTTTTCGATGCCACCGAGCACGAGCTGTCGGTCTATCCTGCCCGCAGCTATTTTGACAGCAGCCCCCTGGTTTGGCGTTTTGCGAACCCTGGCGTCTGGATGCATACGCACCACCACACCGTGGGCGAATGGATCGACCTGCTTGGCCAGGCAGGCTTTCGCCTGCAGCGACTCCTGGAACCTGTACCGCCTCGCGAGCTGCTCGACGCGCTCTGGCCAGAAGATGATGCCCGCGCGCCGCTGCGTTGTCTGCCGCAGACGATCATCTTCGTCGCTGCCAAAAGTGGGCAATGAACGTCTGCCGGCGCTCTGGTCGTTTGGCGGCAGCTGCCGCCATCGGGCATAATGGGAACATGCAGCGTTTCACCCTGCCGGTTGCGGCCCGGATCCTTGCGATGGAAAAGGACAACTACCGCACCCAGACCTTCACCCTGGCAGCCCGTCTCACCGCTCAGCCTGGCCAGTTTGTCATGGCCTGGCAGCCCCGCTTCGATGAGAAGCCCTTTTCTCTGGTTGCGGCCGACCCGGTCACGCTGATGATCACAGCGGTTGGACCTTTTACCCAGCTGGCCCACACTTTGCGGCCCGGCGACTCCCTCTGGATTCGCGGCGCGTTCGGCAACGGCTTCTGCGTGGCTCCTGAGCAGCGCCATCTGGCGCTGGTCGGCGGGGGATACGGGGTGGCCCCGCTGCTGTGGCTGGCCCGCCAGCAGCTGGCGGCTGGCCGCCAGGTCACCGTGGTGGTCGGCGCACGCACTGCGGCGGATCTGCTCTACCTCGACCGCTTCGAGCAGCTCACAGCCACAGCGCCTGCGGGCATGCTCACGCTGCGGGTGGCCACCGAAGACGGCAGCCTGGGCCACGCTGGCCGGGTGACCGATGTGTTGGCGCCGTTGATCAGTGCTGGCCACGTCGATGGCCTCTATGCCTGCGGCCCGCATGGCATGCTGGATGCCGTCGAAAAGCTGGCCCGACAGGCCAAGGTCGCCTGCCAGGCCAGCTGGGAAGCCTACATGCGCTGTGGACTCGGGATCTGCGGCTCCTGCGAACATGCAGGCAAGATACTCTGTCTGGACGGACCTGTCCTGTCTGCAACCAGCTGACCTTGTTTGGTTCTGAAATCGCCCGCTAAAAGAGCAGAGCATGGGAACCACCTTCTACCACCAACTTCAACAGCTGCTCGACGATGGGATGTCGGTCGCGGTCGCCACGATCGTCCAGGTCAAAGGCTCGACCCCGCGCGAGGTCGGCACCAAGATGATCATCCACCCCTACGGCAGACATCTCGGTACAGTCGGCGGTGGCTGCGGCGAAGCCGATGTGATCCGGGCCGGGCTGGATGTGCTGGTCGACGGCCAGCCGCGCACCGTGCGCATCGACCTGACCGAACCGATCCAGATGGAGAGCCTGGGGGTCTGTGGCGGCATTTTCGACGTCCTGATCGAACGCTGGAGCCCTGACCCTCCAGAGCAGGAGCCCCGATGAGACAGGCGGTGCTGGCCGCCTTGACCGCGTCTGCCGAGCGGCGTGAAGCGGTGGCCCTGGTCAGCGTTGTGGCTGCCCAGGGGGAACTGGCCGCCCTGGTGGGGCGCCATCTGGTGGTCTGGGCAGACACACGGACGCCAGTCGGCGACCTGCAGCTGGGCGACCTGCAGCTGGGCGACCTGCAGGTAACCTGGGTCGAAGCTGCCCGCACCGCTCTGCGGCAGCGGCGCCACACCCAGCTGCACTACACGACTGCGCAAGGCGACATCCAGCTTTTTGTCGAGGTTCAGCCCCAGCCTTACTCGCTGATCATTGCCGGTGCCGGCCACGTCGCTGTCCCTCTGGCTGCGATGGCGACGCTCTGTGAGTTCACCGTGACGGTGTTGGATGACCGCCCACAGTATGCCAACCGAACACGCTTCCCCACCGCCCATCAAGTCGTGGCCGGCCCGTTTCGAGACGAATTGCGGCGCCTGCGGGGTGGCCATCCGACCTTCGACCCACACACTTGCCTGGTCCTCGTCACCCGCGGGCACCAGCACGACGTGGAGCTCCTGCTCGAAGTGCTCGACGACCCTCTCGCCTACCTCGGCATGATCGGCAGCCGGCGCCGGATCCGAGCGGTCTTCGAGCTGCTCGAACGCCAGCGCGGCATCCCCCGCCACCGATTTGACCGGGTCCATGCCCCGATCGGGCTGGAGATCGGCGCCGAAACCCCAGCCGAGATTGCCGTGGCCATCCTGGCCGAACTGATTGCTGTCACGCGCGGGCACCCGGCAGCCGGGCGCACCGCATCCAGCCGCTGAGGAGCTCCTCTCTGTGAAACTTCTGCTGGAAGTCATCGCCACCGCCGCCCACGAATGCACTGTCATCGAACGGGCAGGGGGGGATCGCATTGAACTCTGTTCTGCGCTGGCTCTGGGCGGGCTCACCCCTTCTGCCGCTCTGGTGCAGCGGGCACGCGCGGCCACCCACCTGCCGATCCTGATGATGCTGCGCCCGCGCGAGGTGGGCTTTGCGTACAACGCGGCGGAGTTCGCCCAGATGGCACTCGACCTCAAGTTCGGCCGGGCAGCTGGGGTCAATGGCTTTGTCTTCGGCTGTCTGACCCCTGAAGGCACGGTCGATGTAGAACGCACAGCCCATCTGCTCAAGTTGGCTGGCGACACGCAGACGGTCTTCCACCGCGCCTTCGACGTCGTCCCGAACCCGGCTGCTGCGCTCGAAACGCTGATTTCGCTGGGGGTCACCCGCGTCCTGACGTCGGGCCAGCGTGCTTCTGCCCGGCAAGGGGCCCCTCTGATCCGGCAGCTGGTTCGTCAGGCGGCCGGGCGCATCGAAATTCTGCCCGGCGCTGGCGTGCGGGCAGAGCATGTTGCCGAGCTGGTGCGTGTCACCGGCGTCACCCAGGTGCATGCCTCGGCCAGCACCACGCGTCTCGACAGCTCGACCCATCCCCAGCCCACCCTGCACTTCGGCGGCTCCTTTCACACGCAGGGTGAGCTGTACCGCACCGTCGACCCTGCCCAGATCGCCGCCCTGCGGGCAGCCCTGGACTCCCTGACTCCCTGACTCCCTGGCTCCCTGACCCTGACTCCCTGACTCCCTGACTCCCTGACTACGCCTGGGCCAGCCGCCCGCCCACCCGCAGCATCGTCTCCCCGAGCACAGGGGTCTGCAGTGCCAGGACCAGCGCCCGATAGAGGAGGCTGGGCACATAGATGACCTGTCCATTGCCCACTGCGTCCAGCGAACGCTGCACGACCGTCTGTGCAGACTGCCACATAAACGCTGGGTAGGTGTGGGGTTTGAAATTCTGATAGTCAGGGGTGGAATGGAACTCGGTGTGGGTGAACCCTGGGCAGAGCGCCTGCACAAAGACCCCTGTCCCATGCAGCTCGTAGTGCAACGTCTCTGAGAAGGCATTGAGAAAGGCTTTGGTCGCCGAGTAGTTGACATTGCCGCGCAGCCGGATGTAAGCGGCGACCGAGGAGACATTGATCAGGGCGCCGTATCGGTGGTGGAGCAGCGCGGGCAGGGCAGCCTGTGTCAGCCGCATGGCCGCCATGACGTGCAGGTACACCATCTCCTGCTGGCGCAGAGGGTCGGAGCGGACAAACTGGCCTACGGTCCCAAAGCCAGCGTTGTTGACCAGGATGGCCAGGTTGTCCAGCTGCCGAATCGTCGCCTCGACCTGAGCGACCCCTGTCTCCTGGGCCAGGTCGGCGGCCAGGACCGTACAGCGCACGCCCTTCTCTGCTTCGATCGTGCGGGCGAGTTCGGTGAGTCGGGTAGCCCGCCGGGCGACCAGCAGCAGGTCAAAGCCGCGCCCGGCCAGCTGGCGTGCAAATTCTGCGCCGATGCCTGCTGAGGCGCCTGTCACCAACGCTGTCAGCGGTGCGGAGGGGTTGCGCGGGTGCCAGACAAAGCGGCCGGGCGCGTTGCGCGGCGCTGTCTGAGCTGTGGCTGGGCTCTGGGCCCCAAAAGGGTTCAATGACATTGCGGTTCCTTGCCGGTCTGCACCGGCCTTCGTTCCTCTGGCAGCTTCCCCCTGCCAGGGGGCGGGGGGTCGGGCAAGGCGAGCCGGCGTTGGCGCACCCCTTCATACAACAACAGAGCAGTTGCGGTCGCCAGGTTGAGGCTGTCCGCGGTGCCGTACATCGGAATTGTCACCGCAGCGTCGAGCGTGGCTCGCCAGAAGGGGCTGAGCCCCTCGGCCTCGCTGCCCATCACCAGAGCGACCGGGCCGGTCAGATCGACCGCCGTATAGGGGGTGTGGGCCTCTGGGGTGGCGCCGACCAGACGGATCTGTCGGGCGCGCAGCCAGCCTGCCGCCTGTTCAGCGGCCGCCTCGGCCACCGGGACAGTAAAGAGCGTGCCGAGGCTGGCGCGCACGACATTGGGGTTGTGGACATCGACTCCTCCACAGACGATCACCCCATCTATCCCTGCTGCATCGGCCGTGCGCAAAATGGCCCCCAGGTTGCCGGGCTTTTCCGGTCGGTCGATCACGGCCAGAAAAGGGGGAGTGCCGAGCGGGAGCTTCTCCAGCCGGGTTTCCAGATAGGGAACGACCAGCACGATGCCGCCGCTCTCCTCGCGCACGGCCAGTCTGGCAAACAATTCCTGGGAGAGGAGCCAGAGTCGGCAGCGCCGCTCTGCGTCGAGCGCAGTCAAGAGCGCCAGTGCGTCTCGGGCAGCCGGCGCATCGACGAACGCCG
>JAPLGY010000567.1 GCA_026389955.1 Caldilinea sp.
CGGCCATCTTCGCAGGGGAACTTTGTGGCGCGGCGCGGGCAGCCGGAGGCGCTTGACGGTCAGTTTGGCGACTGGCCGGGCCAGTGGTTTTTGTTGACAGCGATTGTTCAGGGGCAGGAGCATTGGCAGGGTTCCGGCGATCTGGGGGCAAAATTTCAGGTGATGTTGGCGCCTGAGGGGTTGTATCTGGCGGTGGTGGTAGAGGACGATGGGCTGCAGGTGGGGCCGGACGGCAGCAATCTCTGGCAGGGGGATGGCATTGAAATTCAATTTGACCGGCTGTTGGACGCAGATTTTGCGGAGAGCGGCGCCAACGACGATGACACCCAGATCGGTCTGGCGCCCGATGCGATGGGGGAGCGGGTGCGCGGCTATCGTTGGCTGCCGCGGGCTGGGGAGGCTCCGGTCGACGCATCGGGGGGAATGGTGGTGAGTGCGGGCCAGTACGGGTTGGAGCTTTTGGTGCCTTGGCTCTACTTTGACATCAGTGGGAGCGACCTGCGTGAGGGGATGCGTTTTGGTTTCAACATTGCCGTCAACGACAACGATGGGGTGGAGCCAGCGCAGCAGAGCGTGCTTTCGGCGTCTCCGGCCCGCACCACCTTTGACAACCCGACGGAGTGGGGAACCTTGGTCTTGGGGAAATAGTGGGTGGGGCTTCCTGCGACAAGTTAGAAATCACGAATCACCGAGGTATCCTCCGGGTCTCCGTTTGAACGGCAGCCTCATCAACTTCAGCCTGCAACGTGAAGGTGCGCTTGATACGAACGTCGGCTGGGCGTTCTCCGTAAGTCTGCACCGGACGCTCATCTACTTGTTCAGTGACCGTCAGTTTCATCAGTCCTTTGATACGATGACGCCCTAGTACAGGTCGGCGCAAATAAATCTATGCTATACTGATGCAAATGAACGTAATCCACTGGTTCACGCAGAATTCGTCCCACGGTGTTCTGGTGGCACCCGACCGCTTCCGCAATTGCGAGGTTGCTCCAGCCTTTTTGCTTCAAGTAGTAAATCGTTGATCGTTCCATGTATTTCAGCCCGCTTGCATCCAGACTATCCCGCACCTGTTTGATCGCTGGCACATAGAGCGGATCGTCCGCTTTCTCTCCAGATACCGCCTGCGTTGCCACCGGCCTCCCCAATGGATCCAACGTCGACAACATGACCTTTCGTTGTGGTAAGTCTGGACGGTGATCTTTGCTATGGCCAAACTGAAACAGACCATCTTTCGTCACCTCCCAGTGCCCGCTGACCGTCGTGTTATCGAGATGCACCCGCGCTCGCTTCAAATCATACAGCCGGATCGTTCGTCGATTCAGCGCACTTTCAAACTCCTGCCACGGCTCTTCCTCGCTCAGCAGGTCCAATAGGATTCCCAGCCGCTCATCGCTCCATTCCGTCGCTAACACCAACCCGCCCGTGCTGCATTCGAGCGTTTCCACTCTCTCGCCCACCCACTTTTCCGCCCAACTCAACCGATGGTCGCCTTGTGACAAGATGTGGGCCATCCAAACAGCGGTCGTCCAGCCGATTCCCGTCCCTACCCAGTTCCCGTGCGCTTCAAAATGCGTTTCCAGCAACTCTGGAATACCTATTTTCTCCATTTGTGCCAACAACAGGGGATATCATCCACACGTTCTGTTACAATACTCAATGCATTTGTCATGCACACAGCTTACCGCAATTTGACTATCTCACCCTTTTTTGACCGAACCGTGAGAAGTATACTTGCCCCCAATGTCAAGGCCACAAGGGGGTGTCCCTGTTCATCGACAACCAGTATCGAGAAGAAGATGCCAAGTTTTTTCAAAAAAACTCGGCTTCCCGAGCCCCCCTCCTCCGCGGCCCAGAGGCAAAATCAGGGTGGTGCGGTCGCAACCGCACCTACGGGAAGATGGAGAGTGCCGACGATTGCGCCATCGTATGAGATTCCTGGGCTACGTTTGTAGGGTGTTTGGCGGAGAGAGCGGGCAACATGGCGACGCCTCCCAACAAACGGACATTATAGATAGCCAATGCACCGAAGATGCCAAGGAAAACGCTGCTGACGATCAAAAATCCAGCCATCGTTGTCATTGTACAGCCAAATAGCCTGTCGGAGAAAGAACAGCCGACTGAATTTACACCGATGTGTGCCAGGTCCAAAAGAACCGCGGCGTTTAGATTGGATAATGGCTACCCGACCCGAGACAAAAACTATGGCATCCTGGGTCCATCAAGTTTTCATAAAAAGTTTGGCAGACGAGGATGGCTTATGAATCTGCGCATCAACGGAACT
>JAPLGY010000307.1 GCA_026389955.1 Caldilinea sp.
CAGGGCCGAGGCCGCTATTTTTATGCCGGTCGACCAGCCCTACCTGGACCCGGTGTTGCTGCAGCAGCTGCAAGCAGCCTGGCGCAACGGGGCTGACCTGGTCGCCCCGGTCGCTGCAGGGCTGTTGCGCGGGGCACCGGCGCTGTTTGACCGGCGTTACTGGAGAGAACTGCTGGCCTTGCAAGGCGACACCGGAGGGCGACGTGTGCTGGCCGCCCACCCAGACGCAGTCCAGACAGTGCCGGCGCAGGCCGAATGGCTGGTCGACGTAGACACCGCCAGCGACCTGGCGGCGCTGGCGGGATAAGCGGGCCGGATCAGACTCGGGCCAAAAAGCGGGTGTCGTTGCTGTAGAAGAGCCGGATGTCGTCGATGCCCCGTTTGAGCATCGCTTGACGTTCGATGCCCATACCAAAGGCAAAGCCGCTGAACAGAGCCGGGTCGTACCCTCCGTTTTGCAGCACCACTGGATGCACCATGCCGGCCCCCAAAATTTCAAGCCAGCCGGTCTGTTTGCACAGCCGGCACCCAGCGCCGCCACACAGGATACAGTCTACGTCGACCTCCACACTGGGCTCGGTGAAGGGAAAATAGGACTTGCGGAAGCGGATCTGGCGCCCTTCTCCGTACATCTGATTGGCAAAGTTCAGCAGAGTCCCTTTGAGATCGCTGAAGGTGATCTTGCGGCCGACTGCCAATCCTTCGATCTGGTAGAACATCATCTCTGAGCGGGCGGTGACATCCTCGTTGCGAAAGCACTTGCCAGGCAGGATCACCCGGATCGGCTCCGGAGCGTAGCGGCGCATGGCGTGGATCTGGCCCGGGCTGGTGTGGGTGCGCAGGATCAGGTTGGGCGTGGTCGTGAAAAAGGTGTCTTGCATTTCGCGAGCGGGGTGGTCAGGCGGGAAGTTGAGCAGGCCGAAGTTGTACTCGTCGCTCTCGACCTCGGGCGAATCGAAGACCTGGAACCCCATTTGTTTGAGAATGTCGACCATCTCGCGCATGGCCTGGTGGGTGGGGTGCAGCTTGCCCAACAGGGGGCGGCGACCGGGAAGGGTCACGTCGATCCCTTCTGCAGCCAGCGATCGCTGCAGCTCCTCCGCAGCGATCGCTGCTTGTCGGGCAGCCAGGGCGCCTTCGAGGAATTCTTTGACCTGGTTGGCCTGTTTGCCCACCAGAGGGCGTTCTGCCGGGGAGAGCTGTCCCAGCCCACGCAGCAGCGCTGTGAGCTTGCCTTTGCGGCCCAGATAGTCGGCATGCCACTGCTCAGTTGCGGGCGTATTCTGGGTTCCTTCGAGCGCTGTCTGTGCTTCTGCCTGTATCTGCTCCAGCTGTTCGATCCAAGTGTTCATCGGGCATGTCCTGTTCCAGTAGGTGGCATCATGTGGATCTGATTGTACCATAGAGGGGTGTTGTCGCGGTCTGTCAGTGGGCCAGAGGGAGTGTTTACTCGCGCACCGCGCGCGACGACAGGGTGCGCCAGCTGCTGGCCATGGCCGACCAGCGCTGGGCCAGCTCAGCGGGCAGGGAACCGGCAGCCAGCAGCGCCGCAGTGGCACGGCTGCAGCGCACTTCGACCGCGTAGCGGCTGGGCTCCTGGCCAACGCGGCGAATGCGCTCACCCAAGTTGCGCAGCGCATCCAGGGCAGCCTCCAGTTCGGCATGGGCCGGGTCGTGGGTGGCGCTGGTGCCTTGCTGGCTGTCGGTGCGGCCATCCTGCAGACGCACCAGCTGCCAGCGCCAGGCGCACTCTCTGTCGGCCCAGACGTTGAGCGCAAATTCAGCCGGGCTGGCCAGCGCAGTGCGATAAAACTGGTGGACCGCCTGGAATTCGCGCGTGAAGGAGGCGGGCGGCAGATCCTGGCGAGCACGTCGACCGTAGGCTTTGCTGCTCAGCCGTTCGTCCAGAATGGCGACGACGCCGCTGTCGTCGCTGCGCCGGATCAGCCGGCCAAAACCCTGTTTGAGCGCCAGGGTCATCAGCGGGGTCATGTACTCCGCGAAGCTGGAACGCCCTTCTGCCTCGATCGCCCGCATCCGGGCATTGTGCAGCGGGTCCCCAGGCGTCGGAAAGGGCATCTTGTCCATCACCACCAGGCTCAGATCGTCGCCAGGGATGTCGACCCCTTCCCAGAAGGAACGGGTCGCCAGCAATACGCTGTAGGGGGTCGCCTTGAACCAGCTCAACAACGCGTCGCGAGGGGCATCCCCATGAGAGCGGAGCGGCCAGACCAGCGTACGCTGGCCATTTTGCAGACGGTCGCTGACTTGCTGCAGGCCGCCCCAGCTGGTAAACAGGCACAACGAACGGCCACGGCTGATTTCGAGCAGCCGCTCCAGCTCAGCGGCGACAGCGTCGTAGAAAGGAGCAGGGCTGCGGTAGTCGAAGGGGGGCAGCGACGGCTGGTAGAGCAGCGCCTGACGTGGGTAGTCGAAGACTGCTGGCAGCACCTGCTCTTCGCCGACCCGGCGAATTCCGCAGCGGGCCTTGTAGTGATGGAAATGGCCGCCTGTCGCCAGTGTGGCGCTGGTGCAGATCACCGAGCGAGGCAGCGCGTCGCCGTTTTCATCTTCGGGGTGAAACAGATAGGTGGCCAGCAGCCCAGATGGGTCGATCGGGGCGGAATGTACCTCCAGCGTGATGTAGCGCCGTTCGAAGACGCGCACCGCATAGCGCACCCGGTGGCCGTCTTGGCGGGCGCTGCCGATCACGTTGAGTTTTTCCGCGGTGCTGTTGAGCGCAGTGACTGCAGCCTCGTAGGCGCGAAAGCGTTCGGCTGTGTCGGCGCTGGGGCGCTCGCCTTGCTGTGCTGCCTGCTCGACAGCGGCTGCATAGGGATTTTTCTGCTTGAGCCGTTTGCCGAGCTCGGCCAGCGCACTGCTCAGCTTGAGCAGGCTCTCCAGATCCCCCTCGAGTTGGAAGGCATTTTCGCGGCTGCTGTGGGCAATCTCTTGGAAGGCCAGGATGTTGAGCTGGCGCAGCCGATCGAGATCGCTGTCGCCAAGCGCTTCTTTGAAGAGCGAACGGGCGAGCAGCTGTTCGACCGTGTAGTCGGTCACCAGCACCTCGTAGACCGCAGTCGCAATCTGCTCGAGATGGTGTGCCTCGTCGACAATGTAGATGGACGCCGGCGGCAGGATGCGTTCGCCGGCAAACCCCAGTTCCAGCGCGTTGAGCAGCAGGTGGTGATTGGTGATGAGGACCTGGGCCTGGGCAGCTTCGTCGCGCATTCTGTTGACCCAGCAGCCCTCTTCGTCGTAGCGGCAATCGTGGTGCAGACAGTCGTCGGGGAAACTGACGACCCGGTTGCGCAGGTCGCCGCCAAGCACAAAGGGCAGCTCGTCGATGTCTCCGGTGGAGGTCTGGGCCAGCCACGCCTGCAGCGCCTGAAACTGGTCGTCGGCACGGTCGTAGAGAGAGATGTAGGTCTGTTCCTGGCGCTCTTTGTCCAGCTTATGGGTGCAGATGAAATTGCTGCGTCCTTTGACCACCACCGCCGGGATCGGCCTGCCCAGCACCTTGCGCAAGAAGGGAAGCTCTTTGTGGAAGAGCTGGCTCTGCAGCGATTTGTTGGCGGTGGAGATGACCACCGTTTGCCCGCTGAGGATCGCAGGGACCAGATAGGCGATCGATTTGCCGGTGCCAGTCGGCGCTTCGATCAGGGCGTGCGCATGGGACACCAGCGCCCGCTGGATCGCCTGGGCCATCTGCAGCTGGCTGTCGCGTCGTTCGTACGGATGCAGCGCGCGGGCCAGCGGGCCCTCGGGGCCAAAAAAGGTCGCCAGATCCACCGCCGCCAGCTCAGCCAGCGCAACGGCGTCAGAGCCGGGATCGTCAGACCCGGGATCCTCCTCTTGCGAGGAGATCTCGTCAGGCAGGTCGTCTAAAAAGGCATCCGTGGGCAAGGATCTGGAAACATGCGGCAGTTTTGGCATAGCCCCATCATAGCATAAAATCGACAGGCTGCTCAAGGGAGGAATTGAGGCGGGTCTAGTTCGCGATGGGAGCAGGTTTTTGGCAGCGTCCCCCATCTGGTCAAAGCGTCCGCTAAGGAAGGGGGCACGAACTGGCAGCAGGTTTTCGGCACCTCGCCGTGACCAGCGCATGCCAGGAGCGGAGAAGC
>JAPLGY010000350.1 GCA_026389955.1 Caldilinea sp.
CGGCTACGAAAAATTCGTGCTTGACTGCGAGGTGATGGGGATGCTGCACACCTACCTCCAAGGGGTGGACTGGTCGGAGGAAGGGTGGGCGATGGAGTCGATCCTGCACGAGGTGCCGCCGGGCGGCCATCATCTGGGCACTGCGCATACCCTGCGTAACTTTCGCAACGCCTTTTACCGCGCCGAACTCTTCGACTACCAGGCGGCAGAGGCCTGGGAGGCTGGGGGGAGCGAGAACAGTGAAGAACGGGCCGCCCGCAAAGTCAGCCAGCTGCTGCGCGACTATGAGCAGCCGCCGCTCGACCCTGCCGTCGACGACGAGTTGCAAGCGTACATGGCGCGGCGCAAGCACGAGCTGGGGTAGAGCGTCTGAATGCCCGGGCCAGTGCGTCGATCGACGCACTGGCCGAACCTCGTAACCCTACTTACTTGACGCGACGCAGGATTCCCCCTATAGTAACAGGCAATTGAATCGTATGCGTACCTTCGGGGCAGGGTGAGGGCGACAGCCCAATTCCCGACCGGCGGTGATCAGGTCTGGCAGCTGCTGGACCTGTCAGCCCGCGAGCCGGGCGACAGCACGCTGTCGTCGGGCAGGAGTGCGGTGACCAGCGTTCGCCTGGGATTCCGACGCCGACGGTAAAGTCCGGATGGAAGAAGGCGCCAGCAACGGGCAGGCCAGCAGCGGCAGTGCCCTGTCTGTGCCAGCTTGTGTCCCGGAGTCCAGTTTCTGGCTCCGGGTCTTTGTTGTCCACCGGCAGGGACAGCTGGTGGCCGGCAGGCAATTTGCCTGTCCGGTCGAACAGTTGCGCGCAATTTTCCACGTCCAAAGGTCGAATGGCCTTTGGACGTTTTTGGTGGTGGATGGCTCGAACAGCGTTGGACGGCTGAAAGCGGAGAGAAGAGGAGGGGTGTGTGCTCTACAACATACACGAACGACAGATCGAACTGCGGCAGCCAGCCTCTGCCAGCTGGCGCCGTTGGCTGCGCTGGCTCGGGGGACACCTGGCTGCGCTGGTGGCGGTAGGGGGGGCAATTATGTTGTGGGCGTGGCTGGTCGAATGGCAGCAGTACCCCCCCTTCATCCTGCCCTCCCCAGCGCGGGTCTGGCAGAAATTTGGGGAAATGGCTTCCGCCGGCGACCTGTGGCGCCATATCGGCGCCACACTGGCTGCGATCGCAGGGGGGCTGGCCGTGGGGGTGGGCGCAGCGTTCAGCCTGGGCTACGTGCTCGGCAAACATCCCAGGTTGGAGCGGCTGGCTGCCCCGTACATCGTGGCCAGCCAGAGCATTCCCATCGTTGCCGTTGCCCCGCTGGTGGTGATCTGGCTGGGCAGCGGGCTGGCCAGCAAGGTGGCGGTCACGGCGCTGATCACCTTTTTCCCGGCGCTGGTCGCGACGGTCGTCGGGATCCGCAGCGTCGACCCGGATCTGGTGGACTTGATGCGCAGCCTGCGCGCCACGCGCGGCCAGATTCTTTGGAAACTGGAACTGCCGGCTGCGCTGCCGATCGTTTTGGGTGGGCTCAAACTGAGTGTGACCCTGGCCGTGGTCGGCGCTGTGGTCGGCGAATTCATGGGAGCAAGTGCCGGGCTCGGCTATCTGATCAGCCTGGGGCGCGGCATTTTGGATACCCCGCTGATGTTTGTGGCGATCGGTCTGTTGGTGGGGATCGCCCAGGCGCTCTATCTGACCGTGGTTTTGCTGGAGAACCGCCTGCTGCGTTGGCAGCGTTGAGCGGTGCTCCAGGCGAAAACAAGTTGCACGTAGGCGTGCAGAGACAGATCGCCGTGTGCACGCCTACGTGTGCATGGCACAACCCTTGTGAAGAGAGGAACGAAGAAGATGCGTTTGGCGGGCAAGGCAGTGACGTTGCTGGTAGTGCTGGCCATTGTGGCGGGTTGTACAGGGCTTCCTGTGCCGGCGACAGAGGGGAAGGATTCAGGGGAGCTGACCCCGGTCGAACTGGGGCTGGGGTTTATCCCCAATGTGCAGTTCGCCCCGTTTTATGTCGGGATCGAACAGGGGTTTTTCCGCGAGGAGGGGATCGACCTGTCGCTCAGCTACGGCTATGAGAACGACTACCTCAAGCTGGTCGGGGTTGGGGAAACCCAGTTTATGGTAGGGAGCGGGGACCAGGTTGTTCTGGGCCGGGCGCAGGGGTTGCCGGTCACCTATGTCTTCAACTGGTACACACGCTTTCCGGTCGTGATCTTTGCCAAGGCAGACCGCGCCATCACGGCTCCTGCGGATCTGGCCGGAAAGAAGATTGGGATCCCGGGCGCGTTTGGCGCCAGCTACGTGGCGCTGCGTGGGATCCTGGAAGCGGCCGGGCTGGACGAGCAGGCGATCCAGCTGGAGAGCATCGGGTTCACCCAGGCAGCGGCGGTTCTCGAGGACAAAGTAGAGGCTGCGGTCGACTATGCGGTCAATGGGCCGGTGGTTCTCTCGATGGCGGGGACGGCAGTCAGCGTGATCGGGCTCGACGACTATCTGGTGGTGCCGGCCAACGGGCTGGTCACCAATGAGCGCACGATTGCCGAACAGCCGGAGCTGGTGGCGGCTATGACACGGGCCCTTCAGCGGTCGATCGCCTTCACGCTGGCCAACCCGGACGAGGCATTTGCCAACGCGTTGGCTGCGGTGCCGGAGGCGGGCGGTGAAAACGAGGCGACCAGCCGGGCGGTCTTTGACGCGTCGCTGCCCTACTGGACACCCCAGTCGGGCCAGCCGATCGGGGTGAGTTCGGCTGGGGACTGGCAGGCGGCGGCCGAATTGATGGAGCGCATCGGGCTGGTCGACCGTGTGGTCCCGGCAGAGGAGCTTTTCACCAACCAGTTTGTGCCGGGCGAATAGACGCTGCATGACCCCACCCATCTTTGTGGCAGACCACATCTCCAAGAAATTTGTCGACGGCCGCCCCCTTCAGGCGCTGCTGCCGGTCAGCTTTCAAATAGAGGCTGGGGAAATTGTCTGCCTGGTCGGGCCGAGCGGCAGCGGCAAAAGCACGCTGCTGCGCATCATGGGGGGGTTGATGGCGTCCGATGGGGGGGCCATGTGGTTTGCCGGCCAGCCCCATCGGGCGCCCAACCCGGCGATCGGCTTTGTCTTTCAGAAGACCAACCTGATGCCTTGGCGGACTGTTCTGCAAAACATTTTGCTTCCATTAGAGGTTCAACAAAAAAAAGTAACGGATGCCGACCAGGGTCGGGCAACAGCGCTGCTGGCTGCGATGGGGTTGGGCGGGTTCGAGGAGGCCTACCCGCGTCAGCTCTCTGGGGGGATGAACCAGCGTGTGGTGTTGGCGCGCACCTTGCTCCAGCACAGCATTACCGAGGCGGTGTTGTTGGCGGACCGCATCTTTGTGCTCAGCGAGCGGCCGGGCCGACTGGCTGAGCAGGTTGTGGTCGGGTTGCCCCGCCCGCGCACGCTGGCGATGATCAACACCCCGGCGTTTGGTGCGATCGCGCTGCGCATCCGGGGCCTGATCGGGGAGCACGGCGAGCGAGAAGCGGAGCCTACACAGTCGAGTTTTTGACACCTGACCTTTCGCGTGCTATTGGTATGGCTTGGGCATTTCGAAAAAAGATTGACTGCTGGGGCAGCGACATCCAGACACAGACAAAGCGGGACAACTGGGTATGACAGAGCTTGAGAAGGCGAACCGACCGGTGGAGCGACGTGAGGGAATGGATTTTATTCGCGAGCGGGTCTGGCGCGACGTGCAAAGCGGGCGCTACAGTGGCCGTGTCGCCACCCGGTTTCCGCCCGAGCCCAACGGCTATCTGCACATTGGGCATGCGAAATCGATTGCGCTCAACTTTGGGATCGCCGAGGAGTTTGGCGGGGTCTGCCATCTGCGCTTCGACGACACCAACCCAGAGACCGAGGACATGGAATATGTCGAGTCGATCCAGCGCGATGTGCGCTGGCTGGGGTACGAGTGGGCTGACAAGCAGTTTTTTGCCTCCGACTATTACGAACAGCTCTATCAATTGGCGGAGCGGCTGATTGTGGAGGGGAAGGCGTATGTAGACAGCCTGGACGAGGAAGGGATCCGCCGTTGTCGGGGCACGGTGACCGAGCCAGGGCAGCCGAGCCCCTACCGTGACCGTTCGGTGGAAGAGAATCTGGATCTTTTCCGGCGCATGCGGGCGGGCGAGTTTCCGGACGGCGCGCATGTTTTGCGTGCCAAAGGGGATCTGGCGGCGCCCAATATGAAGATGCGTGACCCGCTGCTCTACCGCATCCGTCATTTTGCGCATTACCGTACGGGCAACGCCTGGTGTATCTACCCGATGTACGACTATGCCCATCCGGTTTCGGATGCGCTGGAAGGCATCACGCATTCGATCTGCACGTTGGAATTTGAGAACAACCGGGCGATCTACGACTGGACGCTGGACAATTTGTATGGGGAACCGCGGCCGCACCAGTATGAGTTTGCCCGGCTGAACCTGGACTATACGGTGATGAGCAAGCGCAAGCTGCTGCAGCTGGTCGAGGAAAAGCATGTGTCGGGGTGGGACGACCCGCGCATGCCGACGATTGCGGGGTTGCGGCGTCGCGGGGTGACCCCGGAGGGGATTCGTCTTTTTTGTCGGCGAATTGGGGTAGACAAAACCAACAGCCGGGTTCAGATCGAGGCACTGGAGAATGCGATTCGCGACGACCTGAATGCACGTGCGCCGCGCGTGATGGCGGTGCTTCGTCCGCTCCGGGTGACGTTGACCAACTACCCGGCGGGGCAGGTCGAGTGGCTGGAGGCCGAGTATTGGCCCCGCGACATTGACCAGACGGGTTCGCGTCGGGTGCCGTTGGCGCGTGCGCTGTACATCGAGCGCAGCGACTTCAGCCTGGCCCCGCCGGAGGATTGGACGCGTCTGGTCCCTGGAGGAGAGGTACGGCTGCGCCATGCGTATGTGATCCGCTGCGACGAGGTCGTCACCGACCCGGCCAGCGGTGAGGTGGTGGAGCTGCGTTGCTCTTACGACCCGGATTCGCTTGGCAAGTCGGCGACGGCCAGCCGCAAGCGCAGCACCGCCATTCAGTGGGTGGCGGCGGACGAGGCATTGCCGGTGGAAGTGCGTCTTTACGACCGGCTTTTCACCGTGCCCAACCCGGATGAGGCAGAGGAAGGCAAGAGTTTCAAGGAGTATCTCAACCCGGGGTCGGTCGAGGTGATTGGTCGGGCCTATGTCGAGCCTGTGCTGGCGGAGGCGGCGGTGGGCAGCCGCTACCAGTTTG
Organism: Caldilinea sp.; assembly: GCA_026389955.1. The sequence continues at coordinate 5,248 of JAPLGY010000350.1, forward strand.
TGCGGCACGGCTATTTTGTGGTCGACAGCGATTCTGGGGGCGGTCTGCTGGTTTTCAACCGGATTGTCGACCTGCCCGACGCCTTTGCCAGCAAGCTGGCGGGCAAAGGGCGTGAGATACGTCAGCCGGTCGCCCAGCCCGCCGAGGGTGGGGTCGGTTCGATTTCAGACGAACGTGAGCGGGTGCGGGCGGCGAACCCGTGGCTGGCCAGCCGCTATGCCGAGCTGACCGAGACATTGGGGTTGACCCCAGAGCAGGCCGACCCGCTGACCGGCAGCGAGGAAGTGGTTCGGTTTTTGGATGTTGTACTGGCAGCCGGGGCCAGCGTACGCGCTGCGGCCAACTGGATCAACAACGATGTGTTGCGCGACCGCAAAGGGCGGTCGATGGCGGAGCTGCCCTTCAGCGGTGCTGATCTGGGGGAACTGCTTTGTTGGGTCGACGACGGCACGCTGACGACCGCAGCGGCCAAGCGGGTTTATGCGGAGATGGCGGCCGGGCAGGGCACGCCGCGGGCGATTGTCGCCCGACTGGGGCTGGATGGCAGTGTGAGTGAAGGGGAGTTGGCCGCCATGGTGGCCCAGGTATTGGCCATGCTGCCTGCCAAGGTGGCTGAATACCGTTCTGGTCGACAGAATTTGTTGGGCATGTTTACGGGGCAGGTGATGCGGCTGGCTGGGGCCAAGGCAGACCCCAGGCGGGTGCAGCAGATGCTCAGGCAGCAGCTGGCGGAAGAACCGACAGGGTGCGGGGAACACCCCACAGAAATGAGTGATCGATGACAGCAGCTTCCATCCGGCCGGCCCGGGTGCGTTTTGCGCCGAGTCCGACGGGATTTTTGCATCTGGGCGGGTTGCGCACTGCGCTTTTTGACTGGCTCTACGCGCGTCACACCGGTGGGCAGTTTCTCCTGCGGATCGAGGACACCGACCAGAAGCGTTTCAACCCGGCCAGTCTGGAAAACTTGATGCGCAGCCTGCGCTGGCTGGGGTTGGATTGGGATGAAGGGCCGGATGTCGGCGGCCCGCACGCCCCTTACATCCAGAGCGAACGGCGGGAACTCTACCAGCACTATGCGGGCTGGCTGATCGCGCAGGGCAAGGCCTACCGCTGTTACACCAGCGAGGCAGAGTTGGAAGAAATGCGGGCACGTGGGCTGCCCTACGATCGTCGGCATCGCAACCTGACACCGGCAGAGCAGGCGGCGTTGGAGGCCGAGGGTCGTCCTGCTGTCGTTCGTTTTGCGGCGCCGCTGAGTGGCACGACGACGGTGCACGATGCGATTCGAGGGCCCATCACGGTGGAGACGCACAGCGTGGTCGACCCGGTGCTGCTCAAAAGCGACGGTCTGCCCACCTATCACCTGGCTGTCGTCGTAGACGACCACCTGATGGAGATCACCCATGTGCTGCGTGGGGAGGAGTGGATTCCATCGGCGCCGCTGCACCAGCTGCTCTTCGACGCCTTTGGCTGGGAGGCGCCCATTTTTGTGCATCTGCCCGTCATTCTGGATCCGAGCGGCAAAGGCAAGATGAGCAAGCGCAAGACAGTGGTCGACGGCCGTGAATTTTCGCCTTTTGTGCACGACTATATGGAGGGTGGCTACCTGCCCGACGCCATGTTCAATTTTCTGGCCAACATGGGGTGGAGCTACGACGGCGAGCGTGAAATTTTCACGCGGGAGGAGGCGGTTGCGCGGTTTGAGGTGACGGACATTTCGCCCAAAGCGACTGCCCTGCCTTTTGGTAAACTGGATTGGATGAATGGGGTCTATATCCGGCAGCGGGCGCCGGCGCAGCTACACGCCGAGCTGGTGCCCTATGTCGCTGCCGGGCTGGGCATCGAGGAGAGTCAGCTGGCGCAGGACCGTCGGCTGGTCGAGCTGGTGCCGCTGATCCAGGAGCGCATCAAAGTATTGAGCGAGGCGACGGCGCTGATCGACTGGGCGTTTGTGTCGGCGGATCAGATTACCTATCCAGATCCGTCGCTGTTGATCGGCAAGAAGTTGACGGCGGCGGAAAGTCTGGCTGTTTTGGCGGTTTGTGCCGAGCTGACAGGCAGCGTAGATCCCTTTGAGGTGTCGGTGCTGGAGGCGGCCTTCCGCGGCCAAGCGGAGCAGATGGCGATCAAACTGGGCAGTTTTTTGGCCCCGGTGCGCGTGGCGCTGACGGGCAGGGCGGTTTCGCCGCCGCTCTTTGAGAGCATGCACGTGCTGGGGCGTGAGGAGTCTTTGCGGCGGATGGCCAATGCGATGGCAGTGCTGCGGGCGGTTGGGTGAGCGCTGGGGGGCTCGGAAAAAGAGTGCGGCAGGGCACACAATTTGGCAGCCTGTTTCTCCTGCGGTATACTGTTGAATAAGAAATTGATGGGGGATAGTTTAATCGGCAGAACACCTGACTCTGGATCAGGCAGTTGGGGTTCGAATCCCTGTCCCCCAGCTCTTTTTTAAAAGCCCACAGTTTACAAAGTTGTTAAGGAATTGTAGCAGCGACGTGTGCGTGTATGCAGACGGCGCTGCTACAACCATGTGGACTGCAAGTGCTCCTGCTCTGGCAGGCACGATGTTCCCCGGCGGCGTGGGCGATCCTCTTTGCCCAAATGGTGGATGACCCATCCTGATCTCTTCCCACCGAGAAGGCCCGAGAAAGCCTAGGAAAAAGAACGCAGTCGGCTCTTCCAGATCCTCGAAGAGCTGGTGAAATGGGAGAGCATCTTGCTGTCGGCAGGTTGTCCATGCGTCACAAAGGCGGTCACATCATCGAAGATCACAGAGAGATCACAGAGAGATCGACGCCAGTCTTCTGCAAAGCAACGGCGACGATGTCGCCCCAGATGGCGTTCAGATGCGGATGCAGTGCACCCAGCGTGCGCCCGCCGGTCATCGTTAAACTTGCTTGCCGGTATCTCTAAGACGCTGACCGACCCCGTCTGACCGACCCTGTCTGACCAACCCTGCCTGACCAACCCTGCCTGACCGACCCCGTCTGACCGACCC
>JAPLGY010000091.1 GCA_026389955.1 Caldilinea sp.
GGCTGCTCTGCAGCAACGCTGTGGGGGCGAACAGGAAGAGCACGCAAAGGGAGCAGAACCGAGTTACCTGCTCTTTTTGTGTTGAATCCAATAGTGGCTGTTCAGGCCCATCGGCCCCTGCGATGGGTTTGTGACGCCGCCAAAGGCGCTGTCGGCGACAGCCGCTCTGCTGCCAGACCCTCTCGGCTGTGAGCTGATTCAGCCGGAACGGTGCATGCGCCTCCTCGTACACGTCGGCGCAACTCAGTCGCTGGTTTTGTAGAGCGATTTGAAAATCGCTCTATATGCTGCGCTGTGCCATCCTTGCCGATTGGCCTACGCCCGCCTGTACTGGCCCGCCCCAGGGCCCACATGCCGAGAACAAAAGCAGATGCTCTTCAAGGTGCGCACCCCAAGCTTGGGATACGAGATTTATTGGACGAAATGAGGGACCATTGGGGCCAAGATCTAAGGGGGAAAATGTGGTATATGGTTGAGTAGTGGTCCCCAGCCGGCTGTACCCCAGCGCGCCAGCGGCAGGGACGGAATTGATCTGCGGGAGTGGCAGACAGGCCATGACAGCGACTACAAACTCGATGGGAGAGCCAACCGAACCGATCGTTCAGCGTATCCGTGCGCTGCATGCGGCCGGCGATCCGTCCTTGTACGGTCTGGCGTGGACAGAAGTGGAGGGGTGGATCGGCTGTGGGGCATGGGAGAAGCTCTGCTCTGTGCTGCGCAAGCTGCCTTTGTCGATTGTTCCAGAGACGCCCGCATTTTTTTATGTGCGTGGCCAGGTTTTGTGGGAGCAAAACCGCCTGAAGGAGGCGGCCAGTTTTTTGGAGAGGGCTCGTCTTTTTTATCGGATGACGCAGAACGAGCCGTCTCTGGCCGCACTTTGCTGCATCGACCTGGCCGAGCTTGCCCATGCCCAACGCCGCCTCCCTGTGGCCGATCATTACCTGCAAGCTGCCGGAGCGTTTCTTTCCTCAACAGCGGCCCCCAATCCTTCGGTCGTGGCGCGTTTTCACTGGATGCAGGCGAGGATGCTGGCTGTGCGCGGTGCAGCCAGCCAGGCCGTACACCACGCACAGATCGCCGCTGCACTTTATGAGACGCTGAAAGACATGCTCTCCCAGCTGCGCTGTCTGGCTACTTTGGCCGAGGCAGCGGTACATACAGGGGACCTGGAACTGGCAGCCAGCCAGATTGCCGTTGCGCGCAGTCTGTTTGCCGACGCCGTCATTCCCTCGCGCGTCTGCGTGCATCTCCTGAACGTGGAAGTGCAGATTGCCTGGCAAAGCGGCAACCTGGCGCAGGCAGCAGTATGGGCGGAGCAGCAGCGGAGCAGCTGCCGAGATATTCCTGATTGCTGCCTGTACAGCACAGCGCTGTTGGGCCATCTGGCACGGGAACGGGGTGACTGGGCAGCAGCGGACAGCTGCTATGCTGAGGCAGCCACGCTGGCTGTCAGGCATGGCTACCTTGACTATCTGCCGGAACTGGCGATCCACCGCGCCTGGCGGCATGTGCTGGTTGGGGAGCTGGAGATAGCCAAGGGGCTGGTGCAAGCCAGCGCAGCACAGATGACCCGAGTGCAGTGGATGGCTGCGAACATGGTATTGGCGGTGACAGCGCTGCTGGAGAAGACGGGCAGTGTGGACCTGTTGAAGACTGTGCTCGCCAATGAGATGGAGAACGGGGCTGGGCCGCTGGTCTGTGCAGTTCGCTGCTATCTGGCACTGACAGCGTTTCGGGAGGGTGAGAAAAATGGTGGGAAGGAGCATGGTGCGGCTGCGCTGCGCTGGCTGAACGAGCATAACTTGGACTACTTTGCCGGCTGGTGGCATCCGGCTTTGATGGCCGAGTTTGTGGCGCAGGCGCTTCGCCATTGTGCGGAATACAGCCATCTGCTGCAGCGAATCTGTGTGAACCGGCTGGGTTTTGTTGCGATTGCGCAGCTGAACCCGCTCCTGGCGGACACAGATCTGGCGGTGCGTCGCCGTGCCCAGGAGATCTGTGCGCTGTTGGGGGGACAGGAATCTGTCTTGCAGTCTGTGCTCGACACCTACTTGCGTGCCGTGTTGACAGAACTGATAGCGACGCACAAACTCCGTCGGAGCGGGCTGTCGCAGCTGAGCGAATTGCTGACCACGGCGGAGCGACAGCGCAAACCGAACGCAATGCTGTTGGCAATCTTTGGTCTCTACCTGGACGGCCAGTCGCGTGGGGCGATTGCCGAGCGGCTGCGCTGCAGCGAAAAATCGGTCAAGAACTATATCAGCGAGATCTATGCCCGTTTTGGGCTGCTGCAGATGGAATATCCGAAGCGAAAGACGCGTTTTGCGCGTCTGCGCGCTCTGGCCCAGGAGGCAGGGTTTGTTTGACAAAATAAATGTGCCCTTGACCCCAGATGGTGGACCCAGAAGACTCAACCATTGACTTCTTGTTACGATTGTTAGGTTACCCGGTATTGACTTACCAGCCCCTTCAATGTCATGTTCTCAGCAATCACGTCGTGAGGTATCAGTACATATTGCCACGGTTTTCCGCCATAGCTGGCTGTGTGTGTTGATGCATGTTGGCACCATGTTACTGCCATGGCCTGCTTTTCGAGCACTTCCTGGTCGTCAAGTTCATTGCGCGCCTTTGGCTCCAACATATAGATGGTGTCATCCGTCTCGGCAACGAAGTCGGGTTGATACTCCAGATGATTGGCGCCCGACTTGTAGAATATCTGGAACTGGCCCCTGGCGGGCTTGAACCACTTCAGGGCGTCGCGTTCCAGGGTGACGGCCAAGCGCCGCTCTGCATCTGATTGAAACTTCTGCACCGTGTAGAGGCAGCGCTGAAAACCGCCAAAGAGGTATCTGGCCATGTTGCTCTTGTTGGCAGGGGACACGCGGAAGTCGAGTGGCGCTTCATCCCAGGCCGCCGTATAGGCGCTGGGCTTCAACTCGCTGAAACCGCTGCTGATACGCACATCGTAGCCCGCCGCATCCTCCCAAAAATGACTCTGCATCTGCACATGGATCAGGTTGGCAATCGATTTTTGATACACGCGTAGGACTTTGCCGATCTCTTCTTCTGGCAGATAACTGCGAAAGTGCGTCACGGTTTGTTGGGCGAGATCGTAGAGAAGATTAGCAGGGTGGTCAGTGGCACTGTCGTCTAAATCCACCAACCCGCTCACGATGGTGTCTTCCAGCCGTGCTTCCTGTGCGCTCGTTTGACCCATTGACAGCACATCGCGCTGTCCCGTGCGCAGAAGCT
>JAPLGY010000427.1 GCA_026389955.1 Caldilinea sp.
CCCAACCGGGTGATCTGTGGCATCGGCGCGTGGTGGGACCCACTGGCCAAGAATGTGGGGATCGACCGCCGCAAGCCGCTGACGGCCATGCGCGAGACGGTCGCGGTCATGCGGCGACTGCTGGCTATGGAGCGGGTCACCTTCCACGGCGAGTTCCACCATGTTGACGGCATCGAGCTCGACGTAGTACATGGGCGGCGGGAGCCGCGCAATGTTTCGATCATGATCGGTGCGACCGGCCCGCAGATGATGGAGCTGACCGGCGAGATCGCCGACGGTGCCGTGCTCAACTACTGTGTGCCCCCCGAATACAACATTGAAGCGTTGGAACAGCTGGAACGGGGGGCGGCCCGTGCCGGGCGCAGCCTCGACGACATCGACCGGCCCCAGTTGGTGGTCTGCTCGGTGCACGAAGACCGCCAGACAGCGCTCGACGGGGCGCGCGAGCTGCTGACCCAATACCTGGCCCAGCAGCCGCACATTGCCAAGGCCAGCGGCGTCCAACCCGAGGTCGTGCAGCAGATCCAGTCCATTTTGGGCTGGCCGGCCACCAAGGAACAGGTGCGGGCGGCGATGAAATATGTGCCCGACGAGTTGGTGCAGCGCATCACCGCCAGCGGCACACCCGCTGAAGTCAAGGCCAAGGTGCGCGAATACATCCGCTACGGCGCCACCTGCCCGATTCTGTACCCGCTGGGAGATGTGAAGCTGATGATCGACACCTTTGCCGACGGCTTCTGAGGAACGAGAGGGGGCGTGTCTCGGACGCGCCCCCTCTGCTCAGCGCCAGCCGTCAAAGGGCTGGTAGGCACGCTGTCGGCACGCTTCCAGGTTGAGCCGCATGCCCAGGCCGGGCCGTTCGGGCAAAAGCATACAGCCCTCTTCGATCGGCAGCAACTGGTCCACCACCTCAGCCTGCAGGGCCCGGTCCTCCTCAGAGCCGATCGTTTCCAGGATCAAAAAGTTGGGAATCGAGGCGGCCAGGTGCACCGCCGCACAGGTCGCGATGGGCCCGTTGGGGTTGTGGGGGGCGACGCTGATGTACTCCGCCTCGGCCAGAGCGGCGATCTTTTTGGCCTGCATCAACCCACCGCAGTTGACGACATCTGGCTGCGCGACCGCCACCGACCCTGCGCCAAGAAAGCGGCGGGCATCGTAGATCGTGGACCACCGTTCGCCTGCTGCGATGGGGGTGCTGCTGCGCTGGGCCACAAACCGGAGGGCGTCGGGCAGTTCTGGAGGGGTAGGCTCCTCGATAAAGAGCAGATCCAGCCCATCCAGGGCCTGGCAGAGGCGCAGCGCATTGGCGGGGCTCAGACGGCCGTGGCAATCCACCATCAGGTGAACCTGTGGGCCGACCGCTGCGCGTGCGGCGACAAAAAAGGCCCGAATGCGCTGGAAGAGGTCCGGGGGGAGCAGTTCGGTCTCCTTGAGGCTGCGGTCGAGCTCCCCCCAGGTTCCTGAATAGCCAAAGTGTGCACCCTCTCCCCCGCCAGCCAGATGGACATTCTTCTGTGCTCCGTAAAAAAGGGGCAGGGTCACTTTGAGGCCTCGGTAGCCACGTTGGACGCAGGCCGCTGCATTGGCGGCCAGTTCGTCCGGCGTCGCACCGGCCGGACAGTGACAGTAGAGCGGGATTCGGCTGCGTGTGGGGCCCCCCAGCAGACGGTAGATCGGCACACCCAGGCTCTGCCCCAGGATGTCCCAGAGCGCGATCTCGACTGCGCTGAGAGGGGTGGTCTGCTGAGGCCCGCCGACCCAGAAGGAATCCCGATACATCTTTTCCCACAAATCCTCGATCTGCGTGGGGTCGCGACCGATCAGGAAGCGTTCCAGTTCGTGGACGCCGGCTTCGATCAGCCGGTCTTTGCGTTTGAGCACAGTTTCCCCGGTGCCGGTGATGCCCTGGTCGGTGTGGACCAGCACGAACAGACAATTTTTGGCACCCAACGCCACCAACAGCGTCTGCAGACCGGTGATCTTCATGCGAGCATTCCTTGTTTGACCATCAGCTGGCGAAGCATGGCCTGCTGGTCGTCGGTCAGCGGGGAGAAGGGGGCTCTCGAAAAGCCGCCGTGCTCTCCGAGCAGCGCCAGGCCGGCTCGATAGATCGCCAGATCGTTCACGGGGCCCAGCAGCTGCTGGGTGTAGAGGTGTTTGAAGGGCAGCAGCCAGTGCCAGATCGAGCGGGCCTGCCCCACATCTCCGGCCGAACAGGCGTCGTAGAGCGCGCAGCACTGCCGAACAAACAGGTTCATAAAACCGGAGACCCAGCCGTGGGCGCCGCTGAAAAAGGCCTCCATCGGTGCATTGAAGGAGCCGTAAAAGATGCGAAAATGGTCGCTGCAGAAGTAGCTGAGCTCTTGGACCGGCACGACGCTTTCAAAGGTAGACTTGACACTTTGGATCACCCCTTCTTCGGCCAGGCGGGCCACCTCGCGTGCGGTGAACTCGGCGCAGCCGGCATAGTGGGGGTTGTTGTAGAGCATGATCGGGAGGGAGGTCGCACGGCGAACCGCGTAGAAGTGCTCCAAGATCGCAGCTTTGGGCGGTTTTTGGTAGTACGGCTGGATCACGATGGCGCCGTCAGCGCCCAGCCGTTCGGCCGCCTGCGTCAGTTCGATCGTCGTCCGGGTGCTGTAGTGGCCGGTGCCAGCATAGACAGGCACCCGCCCGCCCGCAGCTTCGACGATCACCTGGATGACATAGAGGCGTTCCGGCTCGGTCATGGCAATAAATTCTCCCGAGGTGCCGGCCGCGACAATCCCATGGGCGCCGTTTTGGATCAGGAAGTCGATGTGACGTGCCGTGTTTTCGGCGTCGATCGCCCCCTCGGCGTCGAACATCGTCATGGCGGCTGGGAAAATTCCCTGGATGGCAGGTGCATTCATCGCACTCTCTCCTTGGCAGGTGGGGTCTGGGCCAGGCGGGCTGCTTTGTCGTGCAGGCTTTGCAGCTGGTCCATGACGGGTAGAATTTCAGCGCCAGAGATCGGGATCGGGGCCTCTGCGCGCAGGCCGGCCGCCACAGCCGCAGCATAGCGTCGGTAGGCGCGGCCTTGGACCTGCAGCGCTTCTTCCGGGGCCACCACGGTCACCCCAGCCTGTTTCAGCTGCGAAAATCCGGTGATTTCCAAAACAGCCCGGTCCCCGACGATCAGGGTGTCCAGGTAATCCTGATGGGCGTTGTAGGACATGGCCATCGTCACGAGGGTGCCCGATGGGGTCACAAAATTGGCGCTGAGGTCGACTTCGCTGCCGCTCTGTGGGTCGTGACGCAGCGCAGCGCCGACGCAGGCGATCGGTTCGTCCAGCAGCCACATCACCAGGTCGATCGGGTGGGCGGCATGGTGCCAGGAGACCGTGTCTGTCCAGCTGCGCTGGCGGTTGAACAGATGGCCGACAGTGCGCTGCAGCCACAGGCGGCGGTACACAAACTGATAGACCGGGCCGATCGCGCCGGCTTGGATCAGCCGCCGGGCGGCGAGGTTGACATCCAGGTAGCGCGAGATGTGGGGCACGGAGAGGGCCAGCCGCCGGTCGGTGGCTTCCTGGACAAGCTGCCGGGCCTGCGCCGCATCCATCGTCATCGGCACTTCGACGACCACATGTTTGTCAGCTTGCAAGGCGGCCAGGGCCTGCGGGTAATGGAGTGCATGGGGGGTGGCGACGATCACGGCATCGACGCTGGGATCGTCGAGCGCCTCGGCCAGGTGGGTGGTGGCCCTGGGGATGCTGCGCTGCCGGGCGAATTCGTCGGTCGGCTCCTGGAGACGGCCGACGACCCAGCGAAATTGAACTTCGGGTTCCGGGGCAAACGCGTCAAAAAACAGGGTGGCTGCCTGCCCATAGCCCACCAGGGCCAGCTTCAAAGGACGTTGTCTGCTCATGGCTGCTCTTTCATCGCTTTGCAGGCTGCGATCCACTCCTGCGCCGTGGCCGTATAGCCGACACAGGTTTCGATAAAGCGGATCGCCATAAAATTGGCCCAGCCCTCTGCCCGGGTCTCCTCATATTCCCCGGTCTGGACACAGTCGCGCAGCACGACCACCCGATAGCTGCGGTACATGGCGTCGGTCACGGTCGTTCCCAGGCAGATGCGGCTGTCAAACCCGACCACCACCAGGGTACGCACACCGAGCGAGCGCAGCAGCGAATCCAGGTGGGTCTCAAAAAACCCGCTGTAAAATTGTTTTTTGATCAGATAGTCGCCGGGCTGGGGGGCGATCACCTGCGAATGCACCAGGATGTCGTTGGGTTCTTGCCAGGCTTCCAACACATCCACGTTCACGGTGCGCAGCGACATGTTTCGCCACTCATGCTGGGCGGTGAGGCCGGGCGACAGATAGTTGGTGAGGTAGATGATCGGCAGGTTGGCCATTCGGGCAGCATCTTGCGCCGGCCGAATGGCCTCCACCACGATCGCACGGTTGGCTTCCACGTTCGTGCGGTACAGCTCTGGGACGCTGCCCAGGTCGTGGTCGGGGTCAAAGCCCTTGCCGTAGACATCTACGAGCAGAAAAGCGGTGGCGTCCAGGGGAAGGGCCAGGTCGTCGTAGGCGTAGCCGAGGGGCTGCCCGAACGGAAAATCGCGGTAGTAGCGCGCCTTCAGATGGATGGTAGACGTTTGCATTCCCTTCTCCTATCGCTGATTCGAAAAAGCCAGAACAAGTTCGGTATACAGACGGGCACCCAGCATCAGCTCGTCGAGGGGAATTGACTCGTGGCGGGTATGTCCTTCGGTGGCCACCGAGCCTGGCCCCAACACGATCGTCGGGATCCCGGTGCGGGCCAGGATCGGTGCATCGCTGCACCAGGGGGCGCCGACCGGGGTGGCCTTCCCCGAAATCGTCTGGGCTGCCTGGCAGGCGGCCCAGACGAGGGGGCTGCCGACCGGGGTGTCCAGGGCTTCATCCCAGTCTTCGACCTCGAAGGGCTCCAGGCGGAGGTCGGGCTGGGTGGTGCGGAGGGCGGCCAGCGTCTCTTCGAGTTCGGCCAGCAGAGTAGCGCGGGTCTCTCCTGGGAGAAACCGGCGGTTGAGCGTGAAGGAGCAGCGTGGGGGGATGACATTGCCGCTGACCCCGCCCTGGATTCGGGTCACGGCCAGGGTGGGGGAGCCGGCCAGCGGGTGGCTGCGTTGGGCCAGCTGCGGGGCATAGACCGTCTCCAGGTGTTGGATGACGCCGGCGGCCTGCACAATGGCGTTGAGCCCGCGGGCGGGCTGTGCGCTGTGGGCGGCGCTGCCCAGGACATGCAGGCGGAGCCGGGCACTGCCGCGGTGGGCGATGACCGGCTGCAGCTCGGTGCCTTCCAAGACGATCGCACCGGCGGCAGGAAGCTGCTGGGCGGCCAGGGCATGGGCGCCGGCCGACATCGATTCCTCGTCGATCAACGCTGCGAAGGTGACGTGGACTGAAAGTTCGTGGCGCCGGGCGACCAGCTGCTCCATGGCGGCCAGGGCGGCGACGAGCGGCCCTTTGTCGTCGCACGCACCGCGGCCGGTCAGCCGTCCGTCGGCGACCCGCGGCACAAACGGCTGGGGCATATCGCCGGGGGGCACGGTGTCGGTGTGGCCGACGAAGAGGAGATGCTGGTGTGCGCCGGGGACCCGCAGATGGGCCAGCAGGTTGGGGCGTCCGGGCTGCACCTCGTGCAGCTCGACCTCCAGCCCGATCGAGCGGCAGAGCGAGGCCAGGTACTCGGCCAGCGCCCGCTCGCCGGCATGGGCCGGGTCGGCGACCGGGTTGACGCTGTCGATGGCGACCAGGTCGGCCAGAATTTGTGGTTGGCGATCAAAAATGTGCATACAAATAGTCCGTGATCTGCTGATCGGCACTGAACAGGGCGGGAACGCCTCCGGTGTGCCAGAAGATGAGGGTGGCCTGGCGCGAGACAGCCCCGCTGGCGAGGTCGGCGATCAGGCCGGCCAGCGCCGATCTGCGAGAGGTCGTTCAGAATCTCGGCGGCCTCCAGGTGCAGGGGCCAGCCCAGCTCCTGGGCGAGCAGGTTGCCAAACCGGGCCGTGCGCTCGTGCAAGGGCTCTTTCCACAGCACCGGCGCCACCCCGCGAATCGGCAGCTCCCAGCCAATCGCCCGGCAGGCCAGCACCATGCCGGCCTGGCTGCCGTTGGCCGCCGAGAGCACCACAGCGTCCGGGTCGATCCCGGCAGCGTCCACTTGGCTTTTGAGTTCGAGCAGCGCCCGCAGGCCGGCGGCGGCGCCCAGCACCTGCGACCGGTCCGGGCGGATGCGGTAGACCTGCAGGTTTTGGCGAGCGTACTCCTCGACGACCTCGTCGCAGCGCCGTTCCATCCCTTTTTCGTAGTCGTCTGCGGCCAGATAGCGGATATCGGCTCCAGTCAACGCCACCAGGAGCAGGTTGCCGCGCAGCAGGGCAGGCCCGGCGGGCTGGTTGACAATCACAATCGGAAGCAGGCCCACCTTGCGGGCCAGCGCCGCCATCTGGCGGGCATGGTTGGACTGTTCGCCGACCGCGATCAGCACCGCCTGTGCGCGTTGGGCCAGCGCCTCTGCCAGGGTATATTCCAGATGTCTGACCTTGTTGCCGCCCAATGCGGGCCCGGATTGGTCGTCGCGCTTGATCCAAAGCGCCTGCACGCCGATTGCGGCGGCCAGCCGGGGGCAGGGCTCCAGGGGGGTGGGCCAGTTGCCCAGCGACAACGTCGGCAGGCGCGCAAAGGGGTCACGCAGGACAGAAGGCAGCAGATCGAGTGCGGTGTGGGTCATGAGGTTGGAATCCGTGAACAGGCGACCCAATGTTCGGGTGCTTTTTCAGCCAGCAGAGGAAGTGTGCTGACGCACAGGTCGACCGCAAGCGGACAGCGAGGAGAAAAGACACAGCCGTTTTCGGGGGGGCTCTTCTCCCACAGCTCCCCGGCCAGGGCGACCACGCCGGCGGGCTGCTCGCTGTAGGCATCTGGCGCCGCAGCCAGCAGCGCCTGGGTATAGGGGTGGAGCGGAGAGGCATAGAGGGTCTGTTTGGGGGCCAGCTCCATAACCCTGCCCAGGTACATCACAGCGATGCGGTCACACATGTGGCGCACGACACGCAGATCGTGCGAGATCAAAAGCAACGTGAACTGGTAACGTTTTTGCAGCTCGCGCAGCAAATTGAGCACCTGAGCTTGAATCGAGACATCCAGCATCGACACCGGCTCGTCGGCGACAATAAAACGGGGCTCCACAGTGAGGGCACGGGCGATGACCAGCCGTTGGCGTTGGCCGCCGCTGAACTGGTGCGGGTAGCGGCTGAGGGCCTCGGCGCCCAACCCAACCTGTTCGAGAAGGGCCACGATTCGGTCGCGTCTTTGCGCGCCCTTGGCCAGTTTGTAGACATCGTACCCGATCCCCAGGCTGGCCTCGATCGTCTGGCGCGGGTTGAGGGCCGAAAAGGGATTTTGAAAAATAATCTGTGCCTGCCGTCGGTATTCGAGCAGCTCGGCGCGAGAAAAGCGGGTGACGTCCCGGCCTTCAAACAGAATCTGTCCAGAAGTCGGCTCGATCAGACGCAGGATCAGCCGCCCCAGCGTCGTCTTGCCGCAGCCCGACTCCCCCACAAGCCCAAAGACCGTCCCTGCCTCAACCGCCAGGGAGACATCTTGCACAGCGCTGGTTGTTTTGGCGCCCGCCAGCCGCCACAACGTTGACGGCCGATACTGTTTGGTGAGGTGGCGCACTTCAAGCAATGGAGTCATGCGGTAGTTGCCTCGTAGAGAATACAGCGGACGGCATGGTGGCTGCCGACAGAGACAAGTTCAGGGTGGTGCGAGCGACAGCGTTCCTGGACAAAAGTGCAGCGGGCAGCAAAGCGACAGCCTGTCGGCAGCGCAGCTGCATTGGGGGGCAGGCCCGGGATCGCCGGGAGGTACTCCTGTACGTCGCCGTGCAGCGACGGAATCGAAGCGAGCAGCCCCTGGGTGTAGGGGTGTTTGGGGGTGCGAAAGAGCGTTCGGGTCGGGCCCTGCTCGACAATCTCCCCGGCGTACATAATGAGAATACGGTCGCACAGATGGGTGACCACGGCCAGATCGTGGGAGATATAGAGGATGGCCGTACCCAGCTCGCTTCGTGCCTGCTGCAGCAGCGCCAGGATCTGCTGCTGCACGGTGACGTCGAGCGCAGTGGTAGGCTCGTCGGCGATGATCAGCTCGGGGGTGCAGGCCAGCGCAGCGGCAATCACGGTGCGCTGCTGCATGCCGCCGCTGAACTCGTGGGCGTAGTGGCGGGCACGCTCGTCGGCGGCAGGAATGCCCACCCGACGCAGCATGCCCACCGCCTTCTCCCAAGCCGTCTGGCGTTTGACCCGGGTATGGGCCAGAAAGACGTCGGCAATCTGTTCACCGATGGGGATCACCGGGTTGAGCGCGGCCAGCGCATCCTGCACGACCATCGCAATCCGGCGCCCGCGCACCTGGCGCATCTGTTCCCGGCTCAGGTCGAGCAAATTGACGCCGTTCAGACGAATGGCGCCGCGCACGATGCGCCCTGGGGAAGGGAGCAGCCGCAGGATCGACTGCACGGTGACGCTTTTGCCGGAGCCAGATTCGCCGATCAGGCCGACGATCTCGCCGGCCTCCACTGCAAACGAAACCCCGTTGACCGCACGCACCGTCCGGTCGGCAAACAAAAAGGCAGCTTCCAGGTCGTCGACTTCGAGCAATGGCATGGAATTCCCCTACCGTGAAGAACGCGGGTCGAGCAGATCGCGGAGCCCGTCCCCGAACAGATTGAAAGCAAAGACGACCACCAGCACGGCGGCCCCGGCAAAAAGCGCGATCGAGGGTGCCTGGTACATGTACTGGCGCCCGGTGGTGAGCATAGCCCCCCACGATGAGGTGGGCGGCTGCACCCCCAACCCCAAAAAGCCCAGGCTGGCTTCGTCCAAAATACCCCACGCCAGCGACGCAGTCACCTGCACGAGGAGGATGGGCAGAATATTGGGCAGCACCTCGCAGCGGATCAGACGGGCGGGCGACGCCCCCATCGCCCGTGAAAGCCGAGGGGCCCAGCAGGCCGACCACCCCCAGCGCCACCATCAAAGCTGGGATGGCAAAAAGGAGATCCATCAGACGCATCAGCAGCACATCCACCATCCCTCCGCTGAAACCGGCCAGCACCCCCAAAACACCGCCAACCGCCAGCGCAACGGCGACAGCAGTGAAGGCGACCAGCAGCGAGACCCGCGACCCATAGATGATCCGGCTCAAGATGTCGCGGCCAAATTCGTCGGTGCCGAGCCAGTGGCCCGGCGTCCCCAAGGGGGCAAAACGGGTGGCGGTGTCCATCTCGTCCGGGTCGTAGGGGGCCAGCACCGGTGCGAAGAGGGCTGTCAACACCACCGCCAGAATACAGAGGCCGGCAGCCAGGGCGACCGGATAGCGGCGCAAGCGTTTCAGAAAGTCCATCGGAACCCTCACTTGAGCTGGACACGTGGGTCCAGATAGGCATGCAGCAGCTCGACCAGCAGGTTGATGGCGAGAAAAATGCTGGCATAGATGAGCACCGAGGCCTGGATCATGAAATAGTCGCGTTCGAGCACCGCGCGCACAATCAGGCGGCCGGCCCCCGGCCAGTTGAAGAGCTCTTCGATCACGATCTGCCCGGAGAGCAAAAACCCGATGTTGAGGCCAAACACGACCAACAGGCTGATCATCGCGTTGCGCAACACATAGCGGTTGACCACGGTGCGCATCCGCAGCCCTTTGGCGTGCGCATAGTTGACATACTGTTCCTGCAGCGCCTCGATCACCGCCGCGCGCGCCATCCGTCCGATGTAGGGGCCCAGCCCCAGCCCCAGTGAAAACGCTGGCAGCACCAGATACTGCAAATTTTTGAGTGGATCCTGGGTGAAGGGCACGTAGCCTTGGGAGGGCAGCACCTTCCAGTTGACTCCCAGCCAGACCATCAGCAGCGTGCCAAGCCAAAAGAGCGGCATCGAGTAGCCGGCCAGCGACACGATCGAGAAGAGATGGTCGAACGGGCTGTTTTTGAACAGGCCAGCCAGAATGCCGCTGGGCAGCCCGACGAGCAGTGCGATCAAGAGGCCAGCCAGCGCCAGCTCCAGCGTGGCAGGGATGCGTGCCAACAACAGCGGGGCGATCGGCTGGCGCGAGCGGAAGGTGATTCCTAGGTCCCCGGCTGGCAAGCCGGAGATCCAATCCACGTACTGCACCAGCAGCGGGCGGTTCAGCCCGAACTCTTCACGCAGCTGGGCCACAAACTCCTGGCTGGCCGAGGGGCCGACCATGGCCTGCACCGGGTCGCCTGGGATCAGGTGAATATAGACAAAGACCACGACCGACAGGCCCCACAACAAAGGAACAAAGAGGAGCAGGCGGTAGAGTGTGTAGCGCAGCATGTCCTCGATCCTCTCAAAGAGCCTGGCCCTTGGCCCGCTGCGGCGGGCGAAACGGGGCCAGGCGCGAATACGATTGGGCCCCTGTCTGGGGGCTGCGGAGTGTGCTCCGCAGCCCCCAGACAGAGTTCCCTGCTCTGTCCACCGTTTCGGCTAGCGCGAGGGAATGTCCGCAAGGATCAATCCACGGCTGGAGTCGTCGCTGCGCGGGAAGAAGCCCTGCATCTCGCCGGTGGTCAGCACCAAGGTATTTTGGGAGCCGTCGGAGAGGATGTAGGCCTCGCTGGAGACCAGCTTGTTGATGGTGTCCAGCAGCTCTTTTTTCTGGGCCAGGTCCGTCTCTGCCATCATGTCGTCCAACATCTGGTCCAACGCCGGGTCGCTGCCGCGGAACCAGTAGGGGTTCCAGGTGCCCGAAGAGTGCAGGATCTGGTAGAGGCTGTCCGGGGCGTAAATTG
>JAPLGY010000049.1 GCA_026389955.1 Caldilinea sp.
TGCATAGGGGTGCACCCGCCCTCATCTTGTTGTTCTGCACTGTGCTTAGCGCGGTGCTCAGCGTGGTGTCGGTCCCACCACGTTGACCGTCAGGGCTTGTTCGGTCTGCCCAACCCCGTAAGCGACCAGTTTGTACTCGTACAGACCTGCCGCGTCAGGACAGTCCTGGGCCTGCCCGTTTCCAGGCCCGCCTGCCACCACCGCTCCGCCGTTGCGCAGCAGATTGACACCCTGGACGTTGTCGGTCCGCCATTCAAAATTGATGCAGTTTCCTTGGAACACCTGGTTGCTGTCCACGGTGAACCTGCGAATGGATGGGGTCTGTGGCTGTGGCGGGGGAGGCGGCGAATTGACGTTGAGGGTTACCTGGCGCACATCCTGGCCACCATCCATCTTGGTCGCAGTCAGTTTGTAAGTACGTGTTTTCCCCGGACAAACTTCGCGCGCGCTGACCCCGTTCACCCCTTCGCCATCCAGATAGACCGCCTGCACGTTGCGCACATCCCAACGCAGGGTCGTACACTGCCCTCCAGAAAGATTGGTGTTGTCCGCTGAGAAATTCATGGTATAGCCAGCTGCGCCGCTGACATTGACCGTGATCGGGTAGTCTCGTTCGCCGCCGTTGATGTCGACTACACGCAGGGTGTACGTGGTCGTCCCTCCCGGACAGACAGTGCGGGCATCGTGGCCGCCAACCCCCTGGACGTTGCTCCCTTCAATAAAGTAGACCGCACGCACATTGTCGACATCCCAGCGGACAGCCGTACACTGCCCTGCACTGATGTAGTTGGAATCGACACGCAAATTCGGATTGGCGCTTGTGGCTGGAGGAGGAGGAGGAGGAGGAGGAGGGGCAGGGTCAGGGACCTGGATGCCCACCCAGACCACCTCACCAAAGTATTGTCCCAATGCATCCCGCATCTGCCAGAAGCCCTGGAAAACGCCGTATACCTGCGGAGCACGCAGGTTGACTGTCAGATCGACCGTTTCCCCAGCCTTGAGAGGACGCCCTACAGGCACCACAGTCCCTCCCATGCCAGCTTCGACCCGGTTGCCGCGCACATAGACCAACGCAACGTCAGCCCCCCAATCGCAGCTGCCATTGTTCCGAATGCGCCAGCCTTTGCTAAAATCTTGCCCGGGCACCATAATGGGCGGCGCCGTCATGTTCCGATCGTCGAGGTTGAGATCTGCCACAAAAGCCATGCTGGTCACACAGGGGGCTGGCGCAGGCGTTGCCGCTGGCGCAGGCGTTGCTGTTGGCACAGGCATTTCTCCTGTCGCCGGCTTCGGGTCGGGCATGACATGATTGGCATTGGTCTGGAGATACTGGCGCACCAGGTCTGCAAACGTACCGTCGCTCTGCAACGCGATCAAGGCCTGATTCAACGGCGCCGCAAGGCTGCTCCCTTTGCGCACAGCGATCGCATACTGCTGCTGGTTGAAGGAAGTCCCCGCCACCTGCAGCTCAGCATTGCGCTTGATAGCCAATTCCGCAGTCGCTTGTCCCATCAAAGCAACGTCGATGATGCGGTTGCTTACATCGCGCACCACTTCGCTGGCCGTGGAATAGGGGACAAGATCCTGCTGAGCGATCACACCTTTTTCGACAAGGTTTTCCTGCGCCCAAGACTGGTAGGTGCTGCCACGCTGAACCCCCACGCGCAGCCCACGTAGATCCGTTGGAGAGTTGATCGTGCCTGTGAAACTGCTGTGCGCAATTGCAACACCGTTGCCGACATAATAGAGATTTGAAAAATCCACGATCTGCTGGCGAGCGGGGGTCACCGAAAGCGCACTGATGACAGCATCGACCTGTCCCAACTGCACTGCCCCCAACAAACCGTCAAAGGCAAAGTCGTTGAAAACCACCTCAACGCCCAACTGCTTGCCGATCGCCTTGGCCAACGCAATGTCAAAGCCGTCCAGTTCAAAGTTGCTGTTGTAAAATTCAAAAGGAGGATAGTCCGCAGAAGTCCCAAACAAGATTTTCCCGGCAGATTGTATCCGGCTCCAGTCCTGTGCCGGATCTGGAGGAGAGGGTTGCTGTACTGGAACAGCCAAGACACCAGCGACGGCTGCCCCAGGCAGAAGCAGCCCCACAACCCAAGCGGCAATCAGCAGCCACATATTTTGTATCAATCGTTGCATCCTTTGTGTCCTCTCTGCCAAGAAGTGCTGTGTGATTCTCTATGAAGGCAGCCTACATACGCCGCGGCTGTCTTTGACGGATTATGCGTTCTGCTGGCAAAATTGACAAATTGGTCTGCTGCGGACCACCGTAACAATTGCAGCTGTTGACGCCTGTGACAAAAGTTGCATCAGATGAACTATAATGGTCGATAACATGGAGTGTCGTGTTGGCTGTGGGGCGTGCTGCATCGCCCTCTCGATCAGCACACCGATTCCTGGCTTGCCCAACGGCAAGCCAGCCGGGATCCGCTGCGTCCAACTGAGTGAAGACAACCGCTGTCTGATTTTTGGCAG
>JAPLGY010000760.1 GCA_026389955.1 Caldilinea sp.
CCCCATCAACTTGTCGACAAAACCACCGTTGGCCAGCACGATCTCGGTCAGGAAGGCAAACTGTGTGTTGAGGAGCTGGACGACCTGGTCTGGGGACAGCTCGTCGGCCAGTTCGGTGAAATCGGCGAAGTCCAAAAAGAGGGTAGTGACAGAGATGCGCACCCCACCCAACTGGGGGGGGTCGGGCTGCGCAGCAGGCTCTCGACCAGCGGCTGTGCCACATACTGGCGCAGCCGCTGGTTGGCCGAAAGCAGCTTGCTCTGCAGGTCGGCGTTCTGCCGCCGCAGTTGGACACGTTCCATGACCCGGCGCACGCTCATCTGGATCGCACGCAGCCGAAAGGGTTTGGCCAGATAATCGTCGGCTCCCCCCAGCAGCGATTCGACAGCCAGGTGTTCGGAGGGCAGTGCGCTGGCCATGATGATGCCCGCCAGCGGGTCTCGCTGGCGCAGCTCGGCCAGGACCTTGAGCCCGCTGAGGCGCGGGAGCACCATGTTGAGCAGCACCAGGTCTGGGCGAATCGTTTCAAACTGTGCGATCGCCTCCTCGCCGTCCAGCGCCTCGTGAAAGAGATGCCCTTCAGACTGCAAGATCAGCCGAATCAGCCGGCGGGCCGGCAGGTCTGGGTCGACAATCAGGATCTGCAGCGGCTGGGCCAGAAGACGACTGTTCAGGGAGCGTTCGAACTGCATAGGTCCATCCTGCCCATCTCCGGCGCTTGCCGCAGGCAATCAGAAACCAGGCGGGTCTACTCGTGCACAACCACCAAAGTGCCGGGGTTGGATTTGGTGCTGGAAAACCAGTTGGTTCTTCCGTCCCAGGTTGGGCCAGCCCAGTCGAACAGCCATTTGGCATCGGCGGTTGTCATGTTGATGCAGCCGCGACTCATCGGTTTGCCAAAGTCGCTGTGCCAGTAGGTGTTGTGAAAGCCGTAGTCGCTGTAAAAATACTGGATCCATTCGACATTGGGCACCGAATAGGCATCTTCGCCGCTGCCGCCGGAGAGGGTCTGAACCCGCACCTTGGTGCGGATTCGAAATTCTCCCTCTACGGTCGGGGTGCCTGGGAGCCCGGAAGAGATGACAAAGCCGCGGAGGGGACGGCTGTTTTCGTAGACGACCGCCAGCTGTTCGCTGAGATCCACGCGGATCCAGCGCGTTTCTGCGGGCGGTTCGATCGGCGTCAGCCGGGCCAGGTCGGTCTGGGTGGGAAAAAAGGCGGTCGTGCGTCGGTCGAGATCGCTCATCGGCACACGTTTGATCAGCGGGCCGACCAGCGGGCCTGCAAAGGGCAGCGGCGGTTTGGCTGCGGGACGGGGCAGGGAGGCCACGATCGGAAAAAATGGCCCGGCCGGCGCGCCGGTGGAGGTCGTCAGGGTGCGGGCGGGCGTGTGGGGGTCCTCGGCCTGCACGTGGGCGGTGCTGACGAGCAGAAGGGTGCTCGCCAGCCACCAGGCGACCGCCCAGCAGGCCAGGCGACCGACAAGCGACGGGCGGGTGGCGAAAAGAATCATACAGAATCTCCGTGCAGGGAGGTTTGTGCCGAGCGGGCAGCTCGGCGCCGCTGCCACCACCCCCCGATCCAGAAGATCAGGATGGCCAGGTTGAGCAGGTGTTCGAGTGGGGAA
>JAPLGY010000140.1 GCA_026389955.1 Caldilinea sp.
TTGAGAGTATGAGACAGGCAGAGGCAGGGGATGTTGTGTATTGTGACCCACCCTATGTGCCGCTTTCTGAGACGGCCAATTTCACAAGCTATAGTGCGGGTGGGTTTGACTCTCAAGCGCAGCAGAATCTGGCAGATGAGATTCGCAAGTTGGCCACACGGGGTATCCCCGTGCTAGTCTCGAACCATGATACGCCGTTTGTTCGGGAGATATACGCTGGGGCCGAGATTGTGGGCCTGCAGGTTCAACGCTTTATCAGTCGAGATGGAAAAAACCGAAACAAGGCAGGGGAAGTGTTGGCTCTCTTCCGTTGAAATGCTATTGGGCAACTGCTGCAAAGGATCCCTCATGACACCAGGAGCAGTGCAAGGCGGGCTGGCAAACAGTTCGGGCAAGGTGTAATTTCCAAACGGACGCCGCATGTGTTTGCGCCCTTCCCTCACGGCCGGGGTTCTGATTCGAGATACGACAGACGCCCGACAAGACATCAGGGGGCGACGACCAGAACCGCCAGCAGTTCCCTCTGGCCCGACGTCCCCAATCCGGCCAGGTCGAAGAGTGGGTAGACCCCCGGTTGTGCCGTCTGCCACCGGTAGACTGCGGTCTCTCCAGGCTTCAACGGGCTGTGGCCAGGGAGGGGCTGTGGTCGGCTGGTATCCTCCAGCAGCGCAAGCTGCAGCGAGGTTGCGGTGTTGTTGAAAACATGCAGCTCGACAAAATCGCTGCTGTGGGCACGCAAAACGGCTGCTGTCAGCGGCGCAGGGGCGGAGTTGACAGCAAGTTGGATAGATTGGTGGATGGTCTGGCCGCTGCAGGGAGACAAGGTGAACTGGCTGCAGTCGACCAGCCGCACACTCGCCGGCGGGTGGCTGGGGATCACGGCAGCCAGCCGGTAGATCGGCGGCGCAGAAGAAGCCTGCACAGGGGGCTGGCCGGTGGGTTGCTGTGAGGGCTCGTTGTGTTGTCGTTGGGCCGGATGCATGGTGTTTCTCGTTTCTCTCGCGCACTTGCCGTTGTGCAACAGGGCTCTTTGAGACAATCGGGTCTTTGTGAGCTGTCCTGCCCCAAGGATAGCGGTGAGCGCGTTGATCAGGCGTTGATCGGCCCCCCCCTGGGGTGCAAGCAAGAGTTGTCAGCCAGGCCGCCTTGCGGACGTAGGTGCGACGTGGTGCTGGGCGTAGGACGGCCAAAGGTCTGGAGGTCACCAAAATCGGCATAAAACGAAGGCTGTTGGGTGCGCACTTCCAGCGTCTCCGGGCGTTTGCTACTCGGAGCCGCCTTGGCAGTATAGATAGCGCCCAGCCACTGGTTCTTCCAACCTTGGCCGTCAATATGGACCATGACCCCATCCATGCTCACATAGCAATCACCGACAATCGGCTCGGTGACGGCAGGCAGTTGCGGGGCGTCGGCCGCCCAGGCCGCAGCTAACGTGGTTTGCTCGTCTGCTGCCACCAACTGCCCCAGCATTTCCGTCTCTTTCCGACATGTATTGGGGCTGACATGGACCAATGTCAATTTCTCCAACATGTGGGCGGCCTCTTCAAAGACAAACTCACTCCCCAGCAACGCAATTAAGGCGCCTAACCCCATTGGTTGGAAATTAAGCACTTTCAGAATTTGTCAACCGGATTTTGCGTCCAAAACCTTAAAATTCAGGAGCTGATCTGCCCCTACAGGGTCGCCCGTGCGGTCGGTCATGGTCTCATCCTGGGCACCCGCCTGTAGGGGCGACCCTTGCGGTCGCCCGTGCTTTTACAAACCCTTACCCGCGGTGTCATTGGGGGCACCCGCAAGGGGTGCCCCTACAGGGT
>JAPLGY010000027.1 GCA_026389955.1 Caldilinea sp.
ATGCCGGTGATCTGGGCGGCCAGCGTGTCTGTATTGGTTTTGTTCGCGCGTACCTGGAGTTCACCCATCAGCACCAGGGTGGAGGCCAAAACCGAATCGCCCACCTCCATCTCCGCCGGCTGTGCTTCGCCGGTGAGGGCATGTTGGTCCACACTGGCGTAGCCGGCAATGATGTCGCCATCTACTGGGATCACCTCCCCCGCATGAACGACGACCACATCTCCTGCCAAGACCTCGGTCAGCGCACAGTCAACCACAGACCCGTCACGCAGGAGCCAGACACGCTGCGGCAGCTCGCCAAAGACGTTGGCCAGGCGACTGTGAGACTGTCCCTGCACCGTAGCAACCAGTTTTTCCAGGAGCATACTCGCCACCAGTACGGCGCTTTGCACGGCCAACAGCCCGCTGAAGAGGACAAACAAATAGAAAATCGCGCTGCGCCCGCGCACAGTCAATCTGCGTTTTTCCAACATGTCTTGCAACCCGATTTGGATCACCACATAGCCAAGATACAGGTTGATGACAAAGCTGACCGCCAACGCCACGGGTGCTCCGTTGATCGCCAGCAAAAAGGCCAGGCCAGCAAAACCTGCCTGCCGATTGCGTGCTTTCACCAGCGGTGGGATGCCGTCGATGGCCGATGCACCGCCCAAGGCTTGCAGATGTTTCTCGTAGTGGGTCCCAAAGAGCCGGTCGATCGTGTTGTGAATCACCGTCTGGTAGCGGTTATCGACCTCTTGCAGCAGTGCCTGAACCCCTGTTTGTCTGGCGATGGGCCACAGCTGCTCTGGATTGATTTGTGCCAGCCAGGATTTTGCCACTGTCTGCGGACTGTCTGGTGGGGCAGAGGGTGGCTGCACAAAGATTTTCATCAGAGGCTTGCGCCTGTGCCGGTGGCTGTAAAGCCCCTGATCCAAAGAATTGGCGAGAGGGTTGCCGAGAGAAAAGAGACTGCGAATCGACATGTTTATCACCCAAGTTGTTACCTACTGGCCGAACATGGCAAAAAGGGAGGAAGCCAAGACGAAGAGCATGGTCTTGAGTTTGAAGCCATCTGCTGTAACGGCGTGAATATATTGGGGCAGGAGTCGTTCGACCTGACTGCCTGCGGTTTCCGCTGGTTTCCGGGAGGTGGCCAGCAAGTAGCGCAATCACCCCGGGTGTGGGCGTTTTGAGTTGTTTTTGCGCAGCGGCAAGAGAAACAGGCCACAATCCGCCCTGATCTCTTCGATGAGGTAGACGTCGCAGGCCTTGTCACCGACGCTCCACGCTTTCGGTGGGAGGTCGAAGTCAAACTGGTCGAGGGCGGCGGTATCGCTGAAGGCGCCGGGCGACAGGATGAATTCGACTGGTTGCCCAGCATTGGTGACCACCGGATGAATTTTGAGGCTATAGAAGTAGCGCCGTTTGCTGGCCGGACAGCCGCGGTAAGCCGCGTCGCGTCAGGTCTTGCAGCGCCGGATCGATCGTTGTCGCAAACAGCGACGAGGAGACTGTCGGCGATGTAGATGTTGTCAGCATTCTGTTCCTTGGCGACTTTGCCCAACAGGTTGAACAGTGTCAAGAACTGATGCTCGACGCGGGCCAGGCGGCGACACAGACGACCTATCAAGGCGACGACAGCTTCCTCACCTTCAACACTGGCTTTATGTAGCTCTTCTCGGTCAGGCATGCGTAACGCTTCCATGTCTCTACTATGACTGATCTGTACGATTTTGACAAACTGTAATTCAGCAGGTTTCTATGCCTGAGCAGTTACGATCTTCCGCATGATCTCCGCCAGCTTTTCGACATTGGGCGGGTAGAGCATGGTCATGTGCCCTCCCGGTGCATCATGGCGAATGACCGTACCGTATTCGGACCAGTCTGCTTCCAAATCGGGCAGTTCTTCTTCCACTCTGTCTGTCGCCGCAATCAGATGGATCGGTGCACCCTCGAGACGAGTGGGGTGGTATTCGACGCGATGATTGGCGATGGCCCCTGCGATCAGACCTCGCAAAAAGTCTGTGGAGGCGCCAGCCGGCAGGAGACCTGCCTTCACACCGCTTTGTTTGAAGAGCTGCAGCCGTTCTTCAGAACTGAGCGGCTGCAGCTGCTCCGCCGTCAGCACGGGGCGGGCGCCAATCTCCTGCAGCATCAGATCTTCGTAAAGCAAAATCACCTCTACTTCATCCATCTCCATCGGCTCACGGCCGGGTGCACCTCCATCCAGCACAATCAACGCGCCGATCGTCTCCCCCGCTTCGTGCAGCTGCCGTGCCATCTCAAAGGCGATCTTGGCCCCAAAGGAGTGGCCGGCCAGGAAATAGGGGCCGACCGGCTGGTGGCGGCGCAGCTCCCCGACGTGGGCAGCCGCTGCAGCTTCGACCGTCGTGTGCGGCGGGCTCTTCCCATCCAGACCAGCTGCTTCCAACCCATA
>JAPLGY010000136.1 GCA_026389955.1 Caldilinea sp.
TTTAAGGTTATGAGGCTGATCGGCTCCTGTTTCAAATTGAGAACTGCTGCTCTCCATCCCATTCTCTCCCTCCCATCCACACTGCGGATGGGAGGGAGGGGCTTCCACCTGGGCGAGGGGAGCTGTACACAGCAGTGGGCTACGCTTTCACCTTTGTAGGCGACACGTGCCCGTTTTGGGTGTTTGTCGGGGCTCTGGCTGTCGTCTCCGTTGGGCCTGCCAGGACAGTTTTGAGCGCCATACGAAAGGCGACTGGGTTGCGCTCGACAGCGCTGCAGAGCACAGCGTAGATTTTGCTGGCGCTTTCGCCCTCGGCAGTGAGCAGAGCACGTTCCGTCTGAGCAACCACACCGGCGCTGATCAAGTGGGTCAACAGCTGGCGCCCAAACTCCTGTGCTGACTGGCCAGTCGGATTTTGTTGGTAGACCAGCCAGCTTTCCAGGCTCTGGATATCGTCCTGGCAGTGGTAGGCATCGTAACACGACTTCACATACTGGACGGCGATCGGGCGCAGGGTGGGGGTCAGGAGACGGGCCGCATCGTTGTTGAGCACCCATTGGGATTGAAAACCCAGGTCGTGGCAGAACTCTTCCAGCCGACCGGCCAACGCCTGGATCGCTTCATTGGGAAGCGATCCCAGCCACTGGGCTACCCTGGGGCTGTCGGCGAAGGCATCCCGTGCCCAATCTTTGAAGCGGGTGTTATTTTCGTCGACAGCCATCTTGTTCCGTCGTTTGCGTTCCTGGATGCGCCGATCTACGACAACGGCCAGGGCACTGAAGACAACCAATAGCAAAATTAAATTGAGATAGCCCATACGTTCCTCTGATCTTTCATATACAACCGTCACAACAGTAAATTGCTAGGCAGCCCCTTCGATGGTGACCCCATAAAGGTCGATCCATCCAGCGGGGTGACCTGCAAAGCCTTGCACTTTGCGCTGCACCGCCATCAGCACTGGGCGGAAGTAGGGGATTACGACAGCCCCTTGTTCCTGGACGATCTGCTGGGCTTTGTGGTAGAGAGCCATTCGGGTTTCCTGGTTGGCTTCGCTGCGTGCCTGATCGAGCAACGCATCCAGTTCCGGGGTACTCCATTTGCTTTCGTTTTGGGGAGACTTGGAATAATGGGCCAGCGTAAATGTTTCATCGATACTGACCCGAAAATTCCAGTTGCCCACGTGAAAGGGCACTTTCCCCCCATAGTCGGACCAGTAGACATCGGCCGGGACGCGCGTCACACGAATCTGGATTCCTGCCAAGGCTGCCATTTGACTGAAGGATTCAGCCAGAACCAGCATACCGGGCCGAGAATCGGAGGTGATCAGATCCAGCTTCAGCCCGTCGGGGTAGCCAGCCTCTGCCAGCAGTTGGCGTGCCCGTTCGACGTTTTGTTCTGGCAGCGGCAGGTCGGCCACAAAAGCACTGACCGGCGCGACCGGATGGTCGTGGCCCAGCTCCCCGTACCCGCGCATGGCCTGTTCGAGCAGCAGCGGGCGATCGGCGCAGGCTTTAAGCGCCTGGCGCACCCGCAGGTCGGTGAAGGGTGCTTCGGTCGCCTGCATCACGAGGGTCTGGTAGCGGCCGCTCGGAACCTCCAAAATCACAATCTCTGGATGTTCTCGCAGCCTGGTCAGATCCTGTAGGTTGATGTCGGCAATCATTTCTACGTGGCCGGCCAGCAAGGCATCGGCCTGAGCGGCCAAGGTCGAAAAATAATGATATTCGACCGTCTGGAGAGAATATTCTTCGGCATCCGGGTATTGGGGGAAGTGCTGCAGGCGAAGGCGTCCGCCGGGCAGCGAATCCACAAACCGGTAGGGCCCGGAACCGACAGGCAGGGCGTTCAGGGCGTTTGTCGTAGACGCTGTCGGCACAATACCGGTCTGGGGGGCGGCCAGCATATAGGGCAACTCAGCGTTTGGGGCAGTCAAGTGGAATTGTACAGTATACGCATCGATCGCTTCCACGCGCGCGATGGCTTGCGTGAGGGCAAAGAGCGATGCTCCCAAATCGGGGTCCAGGAGACGCTCGAAGGTGTAGACAACGTCGTTTGCGGTCACGTCGGCACCGTTGTGAAATGTTCTGCCGCGATGCAAGGCAAACGTCCAGGTCAGCAGATCGGGCGCGGTCTCCCAGGAGCTTGCCAGCAGAGGCTGTGGCAACAGATCTGTGTCGATCCAGATCAGGGCTTCATAGAGGGCGAAAGCCACGTGATATTCTTCGGCGATCGACATGCGCGCAGGGTCAAACGTTTTGGGCGGGCTGCTGAATGCGACGCGCAGAAGCGACGGTTGTGGGCGGGGTGTGGGCTGGTTTGCAGCCAGGAGGGTCGCCTCGGGGAGGGGCTCTGGGCCGGAATCGGTCCCGGTACATCCTCCGCCTGCCAACAGCAGCCCCATGCCTCCCAGCCATTTCAGCAAGGAGCGCCGCGAGAGGTGAGGAGGGAGGTGTAGAAATTTTGTCATCAGGGCCTGGGTTCTCCCATGAACTGGCTCTTTATGGGTCGATCAAGGTCGCTGTATTGGGCGGTGCAAACCCCAGCGGCCATCTGGTTTGTGTATCGTAGCGGGCACCTGACAGATTGGCGTTCAGTTCGGGGGGGCCCTGGACAGCGCTCAGCTGGCTTTGACGCAGGTCACACTGTTGCAGTTTGGCTCCTTTGAGCGAGGCCCCCAGCAGGTTGGCGTTGAAGAGCCTGGCCTGACGCAGGTCAGCGCCATCCAACTGTGCGCCGCTCAGGTCGGTGTTGCTCAGGTTGGCGTTGGCAAACTGGCCGCCAATCAAGTTCATGTTGCGCAGCGTCACGCCTTCCAGATTGGCCCGCTCCAGGTTGGCTCCTTGGAAGGAGCTGCCAGTCAGATTGCTGCCGGTCAGAATGGTGCCAATAAGCAGTGCACCGCGCAGGTCGCTGCCTTTGTCGCGTGGATTGTTGACGGCGAAGGTGGCACCTTTCAGATAGGCCCAGCTGAGATCGGCCCCGCGCAAATCTGCCCCGCCCAGGTTGACGCCGCGCAGGTCAGCGCCGCGCAAGTTGCACCCTACCATCTGGGCGTTCACCAGCATGGCAGCGCGCAGCTTGACCTGTGTCAGGTCGATCCGGGTCAGAAAGGCTTCCGTGAGATTGGCGCCGCTCAAATTGGCGCCGTCGAGCAGGGCGCTGCTCAAGTTAGCGCCGGTGAGATTTGCCCCTATCAAATTTGCCCCACGCAGGTCGGCTGTCGCCAACCTCGCATAAGACAGATCAGCTCCGCTCAGATCGGCGTTGCGCAGATTGGCGCCGGTCAGCTCTGCTTCTGCCAGGATCGCCTTGCGCAGGTCGGCATTTTCCAGGTCAACCCGGACCAAGGTGCGCTTGTAAAGGTTGGCCCCCAGGCAATTGGGTGGGCAACCGGGAGGAAGCTCCGCCGAACATCCCCCCAACCCTCCCCCCAAGCACAGCAACAGGCCAAGCAGCACCCCCATGTACCGCAGCCCGGCTGCGGTGCGACCTGTGACGTGGTTCACGGCGTTTCTCCTAACTGCTCTTGTACGCCAGCCGCCCACGGATACTGGGTCAAAAAGGGATCCGGCGGCAGCGGCGCCGACGAAGCAGACACCTGCTGGATCAAACCATCGTCGCTCACAACCCCGATGCGCATGACCAGTGCGGCTTGTTGGGTGGCTGCTTCGATCTGTTGTTCTCCCCAGGGGGTCGGATACTGGACAGCCCGGCTGGCCGCCACCCTCTGCAGCGCTTGTGCATCTGTCGAGCGGGCTGCCTCGCTCAGCGCCTTCCACAAGTAGAGCGCGCTGTAGCCAGCCGCCGTGCTCGCTGACACAGTCCGTTCGTTGCCGTAGACGGTTTTGAAGGCCATGACAAAGGCCAGATTCTCGGCCGCCTCGATGGTCTGAAAATAGGAGCTGGCCACCCAGTGCCCGGTGGCTGCTGCCCCGATCTGCTGGATCTCTTCTTCTTCCAGAGTCAGGTGCAAGACGGGCAGATCTTGGGGTGTGAAACCGGCTGCGTTGAGTTGTGACAAAAACGCCAGATTGC
>JAPLGY010000630.1 GCA_026389955.1 Caldilinea sp.
GGGCGCGCTCTGCAAACGCGTCCGTGAAGTGCGTGCCCTCAGCGGCCGCGAGATGGCGCAGCGCATCGGCATGCGCGCCACGCGCAGCATCACCGAGGACTTTGAGAAACAAAACCGGATCGGGCGACAGCCCTTCGATCGCTACCTCGAGATGCTTCAGGCTGCCGATGCGGTCCAGATGCCGATCAAGCCGACCCAGGTGCAGATGCTTAAGCGGCTCTATGCCGAAAAGGGAATGGTCAAGGTGCGCAAGCGGACCAACAGCATTGCCGCCCTGAACTTTGAGGACATTCACCCGTCCAACCGGCACCGTCCGGCTGCGCTTGCCGAACTGGTGGACCAACTCGCCAACGAGAAGCGCCCGGCCCTGATCATGGACGACCTGTGGTTTGTCCATGTCCTCAACCAGACCAAACTTAGCCTTTATAAAATTGCCCCAGACGCTAAGTTTCTCCAGGGTTGGGAGGGATGGCACTCGATGGCAGCCAAGATTCCGCTGGATTCGCCCGTGCGTATCGCCCACAGCCAGGACGACTTTTTCGTCCCCCCGACCCTCGTCTACTTTTTCGAGAGCGAATACACCTACCCATACATGTTCACCGTGCAGGTGCGGGCGCTGCACCAAGCGATGGTGGCGCTCTCCCGGGATCACGATGCAGACGTACACAGGTGGTGGCGTCCCCTCACAACCTTTTCGTTGCCCTACCAAAACATTGGCGTACCCCGCGCCGTGATGGTCAACGGCTCCAAAGTCTTTACCATCCCTCGCCCGATCAACACAGTGAGCGTGAAGGTGCCGGGTATCGACTATCCCGTCAACTACACGCTAGTTGTCTGGGACATCTTGGCCACCTCTAACCCCGAAGTCGCTGCGGATCTCCAATCGAACACTCGACAGCGGGTCTACTTTGCCTGTGACTATGACGCCCAGCACAGTTTCCACGTCAACTCCTGGCCCGAGGTGCAGCGCCTGATGGAGACTTGGGAACTCTGCTGAGGCTGCCGACCTACTGGGACCGAGAAGACCGGTCGATCGGAGGTCGTGTCACTGCGCACCAGCAGCTCTATCAACCTGGTGGCGACGCTGGAGCAACTGCCCAGCCGGCGCTTCGACAGCGCCGCCGACACTATGCAAGCAGTGAGCGAGATCGGCGAGTACAGGTGGCCCGAAACAACCTGACATTTAGGCGACAAGGGGTTTTCGCTGAGTGGTCCACTTTTCGACCCGTCGGGGCGCGTGACTGTAGACCCCGTGGGTGCACTGCGGTGCAGGGCAGCAGTCTGCTGCCCTGCACCGCACATCCTAGCAAAGCTTGACCGTGACAACCTGGCGGGGGGCCAGCTCCAGCGAGAGCTGGTTTTGTGTGACAGCCAGCTCGGCTTCTGGCTGTTCGAAGAGATCGCAGCGTTGGGCGCTCTGGAAACTGAGCAGCCCGGCGCGGATCGTCGCCTGCTGGGGGCTGTCGCTGGTATTGAGCAGGCGCACGACGGTGCCCTCTGGGGATGGTTTGACGTGCAAGGTGAGCACGGGGAGTTCGGGCAGCGAGAGCAGTGATCCGCGAGTGGGCCATCGGGGCTGGGAGGCTGGCTCGCCGAGCTGTTGGAGCAGCAGCGTGTCGTGGGCTGCGTCGAGCCCGAAGCGGTGGGCGTTGGCTTCGTTGAACGGGCCAGCATAGGGCAGCACTCGGTAGCGGGCGCCCACCTGCCCTGGCTGATGGGCACGGAAATTGGTTTCCCAGTAAGTATTGGTGACCCAGCCCAGCAGCAGTGCGCGGGTCAGGTTGAAGCTGGACTGGTTGTCTCCGAAGTGAAACCCGCCCAGCTGAACCATTGGGTTGTCTGGGGTGGCAACGGTCACGCCGAGCAGACCGTTGTTGAAATCGACCCAATTTTGCACAGTATAGTAGTCGAAGCAGACCCCAGGGAGCTGGTCGGCGCCGGGCTGGATCGCCTGGCCGCCGAGATCCAGGTGGGGGACAGCCAGAGGCAGGTTGAAGGGATAGGCCAGGTAGGTCGACTCTGGGTGTGTGGTGCTGGAGAGGTGCCAGCGGGCGTTGAACTCGACCCAGGGGGCGTTGTAGGGCAGAAAGGTTGTTTGCACCAAGGTTCCTGCGATGCCGGGGGCCTCCAGCTCCTGCACCACCCGGATCCCGGTGGGCAGCCGGAAGACGTGGTGGGCCAGGAGGGTGGTGGGGGTGCGGCGGCGGGCGCGCCAGCCGCTTTTCCAGCCGCGGTCCAGCTCCACGACTTCGGCATCCCAGTGCATCTCGAAGAGGCGGTGGCGTGGCCAAGGATGGGCGTGGTCGGCGACTTCTTCGTGGACAAAGGTATTGAGGGCGTAGTCAGCGTTTGGGTCGACCCATTCGTGATGCAGCTGTTTGTCGAACCAACGGGTCACACCGCCCTGTTCGGTGTCGAAAGAAAACTGGCAGAAATCGGTCTCGACGTGGGCGTCTTCGCTGGCTGCATCTCCGAGTTTGTAGGTGCGCAGCTGGCTGCGGGGCACCACTGTGTAGCCGAAGGCGGGCACAGGGGTCGGGGGCAGCAGGGTATGTTCTGCGTCCAGGTCGATCGACGTGTCGGCGTTGTGGGCCTGGCGTCGACGCACATGGGGCTCGCGATCCTGGAAATGGCGTCCGGCGGTCGAATCGTCTGCGCTCCCGCGCTGGGTGAGCACCCAGTCGGACACATCGCCGCTCAGCGTGCGTTCCCAGGGCAGCGGGTTGACGAGCAGCAGGTCGGCGGCTGTGGCACGTTCGACCTGCTGGGCCAGCGCGGCCAGTGCATCGCGCTGCAGCAGCAGGCTCAGGCTGCGGGCCTGGAAGGCATAGTGGGCTTTGTGGTTCCACTGGGAGAGGGTGTCGTCGCTGTCTGGCCGGGCGACAGCAATATCGGCGCCCCAGGTATGTTCGTCCCAAAACATCAGATGGTCCCAGGCTTGCTGCCGGTAGAGCTGCCAGGAGCGTTGCAGCCAGCGGTCGGGGGCGGCCTGGCTGGCTGCCGCCAGTGCGTCGGCGGTGCGCAGCCGCAGTCGGCTCTGGCGGTTGAGGGTCTGCTCGCGTGCGCTGCTGGCACAGCCAAAATTCCAAAAGTCAGTCCAGTCCCCGCGGTGGGTGGGGAGCTGCGCTGCGTGCTCTTTGACGGCGGCCCACCACTGGCGCGGGGTGGCGAAGCGAATGTGGGGGCCCTTGCCGGTGTCGTTCCACGCATCGATCCAGTCGCTGAAACCAGCAAAGGCCGACCCGTTGTCGCCGAAAGGATGGTAGCTCTGGATCATGAGCGAAGGGAGCGAATAGCCGATCGTGTCGAGCCAGGCCTGCACGCGCGGCCACCAGACCGTTTCAAACTCTTCCTGGCTGCGTCCGATCCCGAGGCGCCAGCCTTGGTAGTACGGCCAGCCATTGTAGGCGAGGATCGAGCGCCCGCTTGGCCCCTGCCAGAAGAAGGTGTTGGGGCGTACGAAGGGCGCGCCACCGAAGTGGGTGTTGATGGCCATGGTGAAGCCTTCGATGCCGGCATCGAGCAGCAGGTCGACCAATGGCCAGCTTTCGCCGTTGACATCGCAGTTCATGGCGGAGGAGATCGAGAAGCCGTAGTCGCGGCGCAGCCGTCCGACCGTCTGCAGGCTTTCGACCAGCTGGTCGGTGTCGAACAGCGGTGTGAGATTGGCGTACATCCCGGTCACCTCGATCCGGCCGGCCCGTTCCAGCGCCTGAAAGCGTTCGATCTCGGCGGTCGAGGCGTGCTGCAGCCAGCGGTCGAGCACATAGGTGTTCTCGACAGTCCATCGAAAAGCGCCGTCACTGTCGCGGTCGGCGCTGCGTTCTGCCAGGGTGAGCGCCTCGCTGATAAAGCGTTCGTGCAGGTCGAAGACGATGGGTTGGTCGTGGGTGTAGCCGATGTCGGTGTGGCTGTGGTGGATCAGGTAAAGGGTCTCGATTGGCGCCATGGTTGTCTCTGTGGGTTTGTGAAGGTCTCTGTGAATCGATCTACTTCTTACAGTTTCTGTCTGCGCCAGTAGAGCCCACCGGCGAGAACGCAGACGAGCAGCATCCACAGCAGCAGCGAGGTACGGAACGGCTGTCGGCGCTGTTGTCGGCGCTGGTGGGTATCCTGCAGGGAGCGGTGCAGCTCCTGGCGGAACTGGGCATCTGGGGCAACGAGCGGGAGTTGGCTGTCAGTCCACGGTTCTTTCATGTTGGCTGTTGTTCGGTGTGGGCGGTAGCGGACCGGACGGTAGCGGACCGGACGGTGGCAGGCTCGGCGGTGGGGGCTCCCCATCCACGTTCTTCCAGATCCTTGCGCAGTGCAGCGAGTGTTCGAAAATACAAAGATTTGATGGCGCTCTCACTTTTGTTCATCAATTCGCCGATCTCCAGATTGGACAGCGTGGTGTTGAGTTTGTAGCGCAGCAGGTTGCGTCGTTCCTCGGGCAGCCGTTCGATCGCCTCCCAGAGTTCTTTGTGTTCGGCGGCTGCTTCGACAGTCTGTTCTGGGCGGGGCTCGTCGCTGCTGCGCCACCAGAAGCGTTCCAAGGAAAACATCTGACGGCGGCTGTGGTCGCGGTGCCAGTTGGCGACCAGGTTGTGGGCGATGCGGAAGAGCCAGGCGGAAAAGGGCAGCCCGCGGTCTTCGTAGCTGTTGAGCTTTTCCAGTGCCCGGTAGAAGGTGCGGGCGGTCAGATCTTCGGCATCTTGCACGTTTCCGACCCGGTGGTAGATATAGGAATAAATTCGGTCGACATAGAGTTCGTAGAGTTCGCCGAATGCTGCGGGGCAGCTGCGGGCGCGCTCGACCAGCGCCGCTTCTCGCTCGGCTGTTCCTTCAGCTTCCTTTGCTGGCTCCGGGGCAGTGGTGGTGGGAAGCAGTTCTTCGGCTGCAGCGGCAGGTACAGGAAGGCGTGGGGTATAAGAAAAGAGTTTGCCGGGCCACCTGGACAATAGAGGAGCTCCTCAGCGGGATCGGTTGGAAAGCGTCTTTGCCGTATTTTTTAATGGTCACGCTTTTCAATTGTCGCGCACTCTGACGGATTGGCAAAATGGGAGGAGGGCTGCGGGGAGGCCCTGCTGCACATGCGCAGGGCCTCCCCGTTGGAGGGAGGAGCGTTCAGGAGAGGCCCACCACTTTGCCGGTGAGAGGGTCGATATCGATATCGAAGAAGGCAGGTCGTGCAGAGAGGCCGGGCATGGTGCTCAGCGTGCCCAGCAGCGGGTAGAGAAAGCCGGCCCCGACGCTGGCGCGGATTTCGCGCACAGGAACAATGAAACCGGTCGGGGCCCCTTTCAATTCGGCGTCGTGGCTGATGCTCAGGTGGGTCTTGGCCATACAGATCGGCAGGTGGTCAAAGCCGGCGCGTGTGTAGGCTGCGATCTGTTCTTCGGCTTTGGCGGAGTATTCGACGCCGGCTCCGCTGTAGATCTGGGTCACGATGGTTTCGATCTTTTCTTTGATCGAGCGTTCCAAGGGGTAGAGGTAGTGGAAGTGGGAGGGCTGCTGGCAGGCTGCGACCACAGCGTTGGCCAGGGCTACGGCGCCGGCGCCTCCTTCGGCCCAGTGGTTGGAGGGGACGGCGTCGTGTGCGCCTGCCTCGAGCGCTTTGCGGCGGATCTGTTCGATTTCAGCGTCGGTGTCGGTGTGGACACGGTTGCTGGCGACGACGACAGGCACCCCAAAGCGGCGGGCATTGCGCACATGGGCGGTGAGGTTGGCGCAGCCGGCTTCGAGCAGGGCCAGATTTTCCTGGGTGTAGGCGCTGTCGAGCACCTTGCCGGCGACCACCTTGGGGCCGCCGCCGTGCATCTTGAGGGCCCGCACTGTGGCGACCAGCACCACGCAGTTAGGCACCAGCCCGCTGGAACGGCATTTGATGTTGAAGAACTTTTCCATGCCGATATCGGCGCCGAAGCCGGCTTCGGTCAGCACATAGCCTTCTGGTCCCACCAATTTGAGTGCGATTTGGTCGGCGACGATCGACGAATTGCCGTGGGCGATGTTGGCGAAGGGGCCGGCATGGACCAGTGCCGGGGTGCCTTCGAGTGTCTGCATCAAGTTCGGTTTGATGGCATCTTTCATCAACACGGCCAAGGCGCCGGCTGCGCCGATATCTTCGGCGGTCACCGGGTTGCCTGCGCGGTCGAGTCCGACCACCATCCTGCCCAAACGCTCGCGCATATCGTGCAGCGAGGTGGCCAGCGCCAGGATCGCCATGATTTCGCTGGCTACGGTGATGTCGTAGCCGGTCTTGCGTTCGCGTCCTTTCTCCTGCTCGCCCTCTCCGATGGTGATCTCGCGCAGCATGCGGTCGTTGGTATCGACAACACGGCGCCAGGTGATCGTGTCCGGGTCGATGTCGAGGCGCACAAAACGGCTGATCTCTTCGGGGGTCAGCTCGTCTGGGGGTGTTTTGGGGATGCCCAGTTTGGCGAGCCGGCGCAGCATCGTGCCTGTAAAGAAGCGCTTGCCGTTTTTGGGCGGACAGAGCCGTTTGAAGAGGGTGGCGTCGTCCATGTCGGCCTCGTGAAAAATTCGGGCGTCGATGGCTGCGGCCAGCAGGTTGTTGGCTGCGGTGATGGCGTGGATGTCGCCGGTGAGGTGCAGGTTGAACTCTTCCATCGGCACGATCTGCGAATAGCCGCCGCCGGCAGCGCCCCCTTTGATGCCAAAGGTAGGCCCTTGGCTGGGTTGGCGGATGCAGGTAAAGACCGGTTTGCCCAGATGGGCGCCGATCGCCTGGCTGAGACCGACCGTGGTGGTGGTCTTGCCCTCCCCCAACGGGGTTGGGGTGATCGCGGTGATCACGACGTAGTGGCCGTTGGGGCGATCCTGAAGTCGTTCGCGCACGCTGAGCGCAACCTTGGCTTTGTCGTTGCCGTAGAGTTCGAGTTCTTCGGCCAAAATGCCAGCTTCTTCGGCGATCTGGCGGATGGGCAGGGGGGTCACCGCCTGGGCGATATCCAGGTCGCTGGGGTTCGAGTGGCAGGCCGAGGTAGGTTGCTGCGGCCTTGGCCTGTTCGACCAAAGCAGGGTCAGGGTGTTGGACGAGATAGACCAGCCGGCGGTAGCTGCCAAAATAGTCTTCTTTGAGTTGGGGAAAGCGGTCCAGCCCCATGCTTTTGAGGATCAGGGTACGGAACTGGCGCACCATGAAGTCGGTCAAAAAATAGCTGCCCGGTTCTTCGTCGAGCAGCTGCTGGAAGAGGGTCCCTCCGTACCATTCGTAGCAGTGTGGCCCGGCGATCCGTTCGACGCCGAGCCGGTCGAGCATGCTGTCGAGTGCCCCGCCGGTGCCGCAGTCGCCGTAGACGACGATCAGCCGGCTGTAGCGTTCGCGCAGTTCGACGATCCGTTTTTCCACAGCGGGGGCAATGCGGGCGGGGACCATGTGGAAGGTGGCTGGCACGGCGACGATGTCGACGGCCCAGCCATGGCGGGCTTTGAGAGCCAGCACCTCGCGTGCCAGTGCGCCGCAGATGATCAGCGCAGGGGTCCTCTGCGACGGGGTCATCCGCGCCGGATCCTCCGTTCGCGCCGGCCTGTCGGTTCTCCGGCCGGTTTCGGCTCGCGGTTGGCAATGATCCAGCGCAGGCAGTTTTCGTCGTTGCCGGCCATCACATCGGCGGCCATGAGGGCAGTTTTGATCGTTTCCTCGATCGGGTTGGTGATGGCAGAGGTCAGCCCGGCGCCGATCGCCATGGCCAGGAAGGTGCCGTTGAGCGGCCCGCGGTTGGGCAGCCCGAACGAGACGTTGCTGGCGCCGCAGCAGGTGTTGACCTGGAGCTCGTCGCGGCAGCGGCGTACAATCTCGAACACCTGTCGGCCGGCGGTGCGCATGGCGCCGATCGGCATCACCAGTGGGTCGATCATCACATCTTGGCGGGGGATGCCGTGGTCGAGGGCGCGTTCGATAATTTTTTTGGCGACTGCCAGCCGGACTTCGGGCCAGCGCGGCGACGATCGAGGAGTCGATCGAAAGGGGGGCGTCGGTGATCGACTGCACGATCTGAATGGCTGCGGCCAGGATGGCGGGTTCGTCGGCCAGCGGGATGCCGGCGTTGACGTCCAGCATATGGGCGCCGGCCGCCAGCTGGGCGTGGGCATCGTGGATCACGCGTGAAAAATCGCCGGCGGCCATCTCTGCTGCCAGTTTTTTGCGTCCGGTCGGGTTGATGCGTTCGCCGATGACGACAAATGGGCGGTCGGGGCCGATGCAGATCTCTTTGGCGTAGGAACTGACTCTTGTTTCCACTTGCGGACACTCCTTTGCTGTGTGGGCTGAGTGGCCAGGTTTCAGCGGGCCGCTCTGGCAGGCCGCTGAAGCTGGCGCGGGCGGATCGGGTGGGGCATTTCGGCCCGGAAGGGGCGCGGCAGCAGGCCGGCCTCCTCCACGATCTCGGCGACCAGTTCTTCCTGGCGGTAGGCCATGATGTGCACGCCCGCCACACCGGCAATCTCGCGCATTTGTTGGATGATTTCGACGCAGATCCGTTTGCCTTCGGCGCGTTGTCTGGCTTTGGGCACGCCGTTGATGCGTGCGATCACGCTGTCGGGGATAAAGACGCCCGGTACTTTGGTCCGCAGGAATTCAGCGGCGCCAGCCGACCGCAGCGGGCCGACGCCGGCCAGGACGAAACAGTGTTCGTGCAGCCCCAGGTCGCACACCTGCTGCATGAAGTGCTGCATGCGTGGCACGTCGAAGCAGTACTGGGTTTGGATGAACTCT
This sequence comes from Caldilinea sp., assembly GCA_026389955.1. The sequence goes on from JAPLGY010000630.1 coordinate 8,720, forward strand.
GCGCCGGCGGCAATTTTTTTGGCCAGCCGCTGTGCACGCCAGTCGAAGGGGGGGGCAAACGGGTTTTCCGCAGCCCCGAGAAAGAGGGGAGGGGGGACGGTCAGTTTGCGTCCGCTCAAGTAGACGCCCTGGTCGCGCATGATGCGTGCGGTCTGCAGCAGCTGGATGCTGTCGAGGTCAAAGACCCGTTTGGCCTGCGGCTGGTCGCCGGCGGTGACGTCGTCGCCGGTGATACAGAGCACGTTGCGGACCCCCATCGCGGCGGCCCCGAGCAGATCGCCTTGGATGGCGATGCGGTTGCGGTCGCGACAGGAGATCTGGAAGACCGGTTCGTAGCCGGCACGGGTCAGCAGCGCACAGATGGCGACGCTGGACATATGGCAGTTGGCCCCTGAGGCGTCGACGGCGTTGATGCCGTCGCAGATGCTGGAGAGCACGATTGCGGCGTCGTAGACTTCTTGTGGGTCAGCCGAGTCAGGCGGGTTGAGCTCTGCCGTCACGGCGAACCGGCCCGAGCGCAGCACCCGTTCGAGCCGGCTGCGGGCAGTGTCCTGGGTGGAGGGGGGAGGAGCCATCATGCGGGGTGTTGTTGGGCGGCCGCAGGGCTTGAGGCCTGTGCCCATCCGGCGGGCACTTGTTTGTCTGCGCCGGTCAGCAGGTTGATCCAGGCCGAGGTCTGTTCCAGCTGGCGGTTGACCGGCGGCTGGATGTGGGCCAATTCGTGGCCGTAGATCGGCATGCGCTGGGCGTTTTCGTAGGCGACAACCCAGACGCAGGGCATCTCGGGTTTGACTTCGCAGTGGCCGTCGCTGCGCACGCCGCCGCAGGGGCCGTTGCGCAAGTTTTTTGGACACTCCATCGGGCAGACCATGCCGGTCGAGTGCAAAATACACTGGCCGCAGTGGTGGCAGCCGAAGAGCCGTTCCTTGGTAAAATCTTCGACCGGTCGGATCAGCCGTTCGACCCGTGCATAGCCGACCCGTGCGACCAGGGGGTTGAGTTTCCAGGCGGCCTTTTCGGTGGCCTGGTACATTTTTTCGAGCAGAGTAGGGCGTTTGCGCAGCCAGCGAAACATCAGCGGCTCCTTTGTGTGAACAGCCTCTTGGATCAGCTTCGTCGAAGACGCCGTTCGCGCGTCCGGCTGCCGGCAGCCGGGTCGACGGGGTCTGTCGGCACGAGCGGTGCGACCTCGGGCACGGGGATGGCCCCGTCGAGCACCTGACGCATCATGTGGATGTGGGCGGGCCCGCTGCCGCAGCAGCCGCCGATCAGGGTGCTGCCTTGGCGGCGCACGCGGTCGGCGTAGGCAGCCATGACTGCGGGGCTCCCGTCGTAGATCAACTTGTTGCCCGCGTAGCGGGGCATCCCGGCGTTGGCTTTGGCGATGAGCAGCAGGTCAGGGGCAGCGGCATGCATCTCGGCCAGAGCGGCTTCGGTGTCGATCAGATTGTTGCCGCAGTTGGCGCCGATCGCGGTCAGCCCCAGCCCGGCCATTTCCTGGCCCATCTGGGTGCCGGTGACGCCCATCATCGTACGTCCGCGTGTGTCGTAGCTCATGGTGGCACAGATCGGCATCTCAGCGGCCACCGAGCGGGCACCTTCCACGGCTGCCTTGACCTCGTTGAGGTCGCTCATGGTTTCGACCCACAGAAGATCGACGCCT
>JAPLGY010000432.1 GCA_026389955.1 Caldilinea sp.
AACAATGTAAAGACAAAGCCGACCCACAGCCCGGCGCCTGCCGCCCAGCCGGCCGGCAGCAGCGCGTCAGCGTTCACGGGGTCTCCCGGCCAGCCAGGCGACAAAGTTGCCAAGCAGCACAATGGCCAACAGTGTGATCGCTCCGTAACTCTGGCCTACAATTTGTCGGCGCAACAACGGGACATCGGCAGCTGCGGAGGGCTGGCCCAACAGTTCATTGTACTGATAGGCGCCGTCGAAGCCGCTGACCAGCCCGACGAGCTGTCCGCTCTCCAGGTAAGGCCGCAGCGGCAGGTCGGCACCTGCGGCTGTCACCGCCAGCACCGGAACCTGGTTGCGGGGCGTCACCTGCTCCAGCCAATGCTGGACATCCTCGGCCTGTGCCGCCAGGAGCACGGCCAGATCTGCGGGCTGTGCTGCCAGGAGCGGCAACACAGCGGCGCCGCCGGGCAGAAAACGGACAGAGGGCACTGGAGACGCGCGGTCAGGTGCCCCCCAAAGCGTCTGTTCCGGGTCGATACGGCTGAGCAGACGCTGGGCGGTTGCCGGCCCGGTCGGGAGCAAGGAAGAGGCATCGACCCTGGCCCTGCGGGCGGCCAGATGGCGCAGCACCGGCCCGCTCACCAGCGCCATTTCGCCGACAGTCGCCGAATCAAAAGCCCACAGCAGCTGTACCCGGGCACCAGACGGCAGGGCTTCGATGCTGTCAAAGCCGGGCGCAACTCCCGTCCAGCGGGTCGGCTCGTCGGCGGGCAGCGGCCATCCCAGCAGGAGCGGGGCTGCCACACCGATCGCCAAAACTCCAAAAATCCAGCGCAACCAAAGAGAGGGAACAGGTACGGGAAGGGGGGAGGAAGCGACCAGCGGCTCCTCGGCCATCAGGGAGCGCACGCGGCGCAGCGTCTCGGCGGTCAACGCAGTTGCAGGCAGCAAAGGCTCTGTCTCGCCGCCCTCCTGCGGGACGGTGACCACTCGAATCGGGTCGAGCAGCCCCTGGAGACCGCTGACCAGGCGTGTGGCGGGCAGCGGTGCCTGCTCGCCGAGCAGCGCCTGGTCACCTGTCTCCTCCTCCACCGGGACATCGTCTTCACCGGCAAAGCCAGGGTTGAGCCAGGGCTGGCTGGCGGCTCGGTCTTCTGCTGCCGGGGGCGCAGGCTGTGGTGGCGGTGGGGCAGCCTGCAGGGCAACGCCGCAGCGGTTGCAGAAGTGGGAGCCTTCTCGGTTTGGTGTGCCGCAGTGTGGACAGAGCAGGGTTGCCATGGTCAAGGTTTCCTCAGCAGCAGCCTGGCACCGATCACGATCCAGGCCAGGCTGCCGCCCAGCAGAACGCCCCGCAGAGCGGCCATGGCCGGAACGTCGAGCATCCAGCGGGCAGCGTTTGTCAGCGGATCCAGAAAACTGGCCGCAGCCGGGAGCTGATTCTGGGGGAGCAGCCAGAGCGGCAGCGGCGTCTGCACCAGCAGCAGGAGCAAGAATCCAGCCAGCATCCAGAGCCCGCCAGGCTGCCCGATGCGCAGGAACTGGAAGGCAGCAGCAGCCATAAAAAAGACCAGCAGGGCGAAGAGTGCACGCTGGCCAGGGGCGATCAGGGCATCGAAAACCCATTCCAGCAGCGGGCTGGCTGCCCCGGCCGGGGTGAGCAGCCCGGCACCGGCCACCGCAATCAGCACGGCGATCAGCAGCAGACTCAGCAGCCAATCCTGCTGGCCGAGAACGATCCGGCGGAGGTGCAGGGCGAGGACATTGACCACTCCCAGCAGCAGACTCACCCCGGCCAGCAGCAGGACCGTTTCAAATCCAAGCACGCGCAGCTGGGCTGGGGTGCCGGGCAGGCGTTCGGCGCCGATCAGCAGCAGGGCCAGCAAAAAAAGCAGGGCCAGCAGCCAGTGGGTACGCGCAGCTGCAGACATCGCCAATGCACCGCCCGTCTCAACTCAACAAGGCGATCAGCAGCAGCGCCACCGCAGCGACAAGCCCCCCCCAGGCAAGCCAGCCGTCGCGCTGGCCTGGGCGCTGAAAACGGGTGAGCGGGTCTGTTTCCCAACCCTCTGGGATGGCTGAAGCGCTGGCGGGGGCTGCATCAGGCTGGGCCCAGGCTGGCAGGTTGGCGGGGCGCTGGTAGAAGGGCGAACGCCGTGTCTCCAGCGTAGTCTGGGCTGCCAGGTGGGTTGCACGGTCGGGCGCCGAGTAAAAAATTGCTGTGGGGAATGTACGCGCCTGGGGTGCTGGGACCAGCCAAAGAGCTGCCAGCCAGAGCGGGCTGGTGCCCCCCAGCACCAGCGCTGGGGTCGCCCCATCCTGGCGCTCAGCGTCCAGTACTGCCAACGCCTGCACAGCTTGAAGGCTGGTCAACCCACCCGACGACGCTCCCCCCCCAAAGAGGGGGGATTCGCCGGTCTCCAGGGCGAGATCGAGCAACCTGCGCCATTCCTCAGCGACACCCTGCGCTGGGCCTGCCTGGTTCATGGCATCCCTCTGCGATCGGCTGCACGGGCAAGGGACTGGCGCAGCCGTGCGGTCGCGTCGGCGTCGTTGAGCAGCGCCGCCC
>JAPLGY010000301.1 GCA_026389955.1 Caldilinea sp.
GAGTGGGATCGTCTGGCTGTCGCTGTGCCGACCGAACGGACGCCGTGGCCTGCTGGGAAAAAGGTCGCTGCAGTCAGTGCCTTTGGGATGGGCGGCTCGAACGCGCATGTGGTGCTTGAGGAAGCCCCAGCCCCTAAAGCGCTGCCTCCTGCCGAGCGCGAACGGCCCTGCCATCTGCTGGCGCTCTCTGCGCGCAGTGCTGCGGCCCTGGCTGCGCTCGTGCAGCGCTATATGACTCATCTGCAGGGACAGTCTGGCCTGGAACTCGGCGATCTCTGTTTCACCGCAGCGACGGGGCGTGCCCATTTTGCCCACCGAGTGGCGTTTGTCGCAGCTTCGCACGAAGAGCTCCAGAAAGCGCTGGCAGCCTACAGCCAGAAAGCCCTCCAACAAGCCGGCGCCCCTTCAGGAGAAGAGCCCGAACAGCAGCCGCGGCCCAAGCTCGCCTTTCTCTTCACCGGCCAGGGCTCTCAGGTCGTCGGCATGGGGCAGGAACTTTACGCGACGCAGCCCCTCTTCCGCCAGACCCTTGACCGCTGTGCTGAACTGCTGGCCGGGCAGATGGAAGCGCCGCTGCTGCAGGTGCTCGGCTATGGGCAGGCGGCAGAGAACGATGCAGATGCCATCGACCGCACCGAAAATGCACAGCCGGCCCTCTTTGCCCTGGAGTATGCGTTGGCGACGCTCTGGCTCTCCTGGGGAGGGAAACCGGATTTTCTGCTCGGCCACAGCATCGGCGAACTCGCAGCCGCCTCTGTGGCTGGAATTTTCAGCCTGGAGGATGGGCTGAAGCTGGCCGCCGCACGCGGACGGCTGATGGGCGCACTGCCGCAGGGGGGAGTCATGGTGGCGGTGCAGAGCGACGAAGGGCGTGTGCGGCAGCTTCTCGCAGCCTACACGGCCGAACAGGGCAAGGCTGCGGCGCTTTCCATCGCCGCCGTGAATGGGCCGACCAGCGTCGTGCTTTCGGGAGAGAGCACTGCGGTGCAGGCGGTTGTCGAACGTCTGGAAGGGGTCAAGAGTCAGCGGCTGAAGGTCTCGCATGCCTTCCACTCTCCACTTATGGAACCCATGCTGCAGGCCTTCCAGGAGGTGGCAGCCAAGATTCGCTACAGCCCCCCGCGAATGCGCATGGTCTCGGCTGTGACCGGCAAAGTCGCTGGCAAAGAGATGGCTGCGCCAGACTACTGGGTGCGTCACGTGGTGGAGGCTGTGCGCTTTGCCGACGGTGTGGCGACTCTGCAGGAACTGGGCGCCCAGATTTTTCTGGAAATCGGTCCAAAACCGGTGCTGTTGGGCATGGCAGGGGGGGACAGTGGCCAGTGGTCAGTGGCCAGTGGTCAGTGGGGAACAGGGGGCAGTGGCCAGGAGGCAGAGAGAACAGCCCTTTTGCCCTCCCTCCGCCCTGGCCAGAGCGAGTGGCAGACAGTGCTCACCAGCCTGGGTGAACTCTATGTACAGGGTGCAGCCGTCGACTGGGAGGGCTTCGACCGCGGGTATGCACGGCGCAAGGTCGTGCTGCCCACCTACCCTTTCCAGCGACAGCGCTACTGGGCAGTGCAATCCCCTCTTTCCCCACCGGCCAAGATGGCGCAGACCCACACCGCAACAGTGGCGAACTGGCTCGACACCCAAGCTCTGGAACATCTGGCAACCAAGCTGGTCGAGCAGGCAGGGCTGGCGGGCCTGGCAGAGTCGGTGGAGTCCCGGCTGCTCTCCGCACTGCGAACCGTGCACAGCCAGCAGCAGCTGCAAGATCAGCTGGATCGACTCTTTTATTCGGTCGACTGGATTCGGCAGGCGCAGCCAGCGGTCGCTGCCCCTGCCACAGCGGGCCGCTGGCTGCTGTTGGCAGACCAGCAGGGTGTGGGCAAAGCACTGGCTGCGTTGTTGACGGCGTACGGCGAGCAGGTTCACTCTCTTTATGCCAGCAGGGATATGGACACCCGCATCGACGAGCTGCTGGCACAGCTGGCTGCGCCCGGCACCCATCCTTGGCGTGGGGTCCTCCACCTCTGGAGCCTGGATGCCAACGACCTGCCGGCCGATGTAGAGGCCCTGCAGACGCTGTTAGAGCAGACGCTGGCCTCTGTGCTGCGAGTCGTTCAGCAGCTGGCCGCAGAGCAGGAGACGAACCATGTCGTCGGACGGCTCTGGCTGGTCACACAGGGAGCTCAGCAGCTGGCTGAGGGGGAGCCGCTCGCTGTCGCACAAAGCCCGCTCTGGGGGCTGGGCAAGGTTGTGGCGCTGGAACATCCTGAATTCTTTGGCGGGCTGGTCGACCTCGACCCCGGCGCAGAAGTTGAAGCGTCGGCCCGGGCACTGCTGCAGGAGATCGGTGCGGGCTGGCAGCTGCGTTCGTCTGGTGAGGAGCGCGAGACGCAGCTGGCCTGGCGTCAGGGGGAGCGCTACGTGGCCCGGCTGATCCGGCTCTTCGCAGAGAAGCTGCGCCCGGCCGCACGTCTGGCGATTCATCCCGGTGCAACCTATCTGGTGACTGGCGGGTTGGGGGCGCTGGGTCTGCAGGTGGCCGAATGGCTGGCTGCTCAGGGGGCAACCCATCTGGTGCTGACCGGTCGGCGCGGGGCTACCACCGAGGTGCAGCGCGCTGTGCTCGATCGGCTGGCAGCAGAGGGTGTGGAGGTGCAAATTGCCCAGCTCGATGTCGCCGACCCCGCTGCCATGCAGCGGCTCTTTGAGGGGTTGAAGGCGGCGGGCGATGCGGGCAGGCCGCTCAGAGGG
>JAPLGY010000400.1 GCA_026389955.1 Caldilinea sp.
GTTGGACAACCAGTCAGATCGACGAAAGGGGCACTCTCCGTCACTAGAAATTTCTCATTCCCCCATGCTACAGTGGGATGTGGATGGAAATCGCTCTCCCAACCGCTCTTGCTGGATGGGGAGTCTCAGGGCGAGCTGGGATGTCTTTGAATGTCGCGTGCCCAAGAGAACGGGATCGATGCAGATGGCTTTCTTGCCTGCACTTTGGCTCTTTGTCTGTGTGAGTGGGGGGCTGGGTGTCCCGCAGCCTGCTCCCCCTGGTCCGCTCTTCCTGCCGCTGATCTTCGGCCCGCCGCCGCCGAAAATCCTGATCGCCGCCGCCTACATTGACAGCATGGTCAGCTACGAACCCGATGAAGCGATTTTGCTGTGGAATACCGGCGGCCAGAGCCAGCCGTTGGCGGGCTGGATGTTGGAGGCAGACACCCGGAGTGCTTCTTTTCCTCTGGACACCCCGCTGCGGTTGGAGCCAGGCCAGCGCATCTGGTGCACCGCCAGCACCGCCAGCTTCCGTCTCAGCTTCGGCGAGGAAGCGGGCTGCAGCTGGTCGGCCTCCGACAATTCGGCCCTTCAGCTCTCCGGTTCGCTCACGCTCCGCAACAGCGGCGGCGCGCTCCGCCTGCGCGATGGCAGCGCTGCCGTCGTCGACACGCTGCTCTACGGCGACGCGGCGCTGCAAGAGCGTGGCTGGCTGGGCCCTCCGGCCAGCCTCTACACGCGCGACCTGGCCAGCAGCGCCGGCCAGATCTGGCAACGCAAACTGGACCCTTTCAGCGGGCTGCCGGTCGACACAGACCGTGCCAGCGACTGGGCCGGCGATCTGTCCGACAGCCAGTGGGGGCGCCGCATCCGCCAGCCCGGCTGGGGAGGCTGGTCGGCCGCCGATGGGCTGTGGCCGCAGCAAGGGCAGGAAGACAGCCACTGGACAGCTGCCGTCGGCCCTGAAGGACTCTATGTGCCCCTCGCCTCCTTTCTGGCCAGCGCCACCCACACACTGGATCTGAGCCTTTACACCTTCGAGCACCCCGCTTTGGCGACCCTGCTGGCCGACAAAGCGCGCAGTGGCCTTCGTCTGCGGCTTCTGCTCGACGGCGCCCCGCCCGGTGGCATCACGGACACCCAGAAATGGTGTGTGCAGCAGATCGCCGAAGCAGGGGGCGATGTCCGTTATCTGGCCGTCAAGGACAGTGCCCCTGCCGGCTACAGACGGCGCTATCGTTACTTGCATGCCAAGTACGCGATCGCCGATGGCCGCCAGGTCTTTGTCGGCACAGACAACCTCACCCTCAACGCAGCCCCTCTGCCGACAGGGGCACCCGTTGGCGGCCGCCGCGGTTTTTTCTTGTTTACCGATGCGCCCAGTGCCGTCGCCGCACTGCAGCAGATGTTTGCGGCCGACTGGCGCCCCGAGCTTTTTGCCGATCTCTTTCCCTATACCGCAGCCCACCCACGCTACGGGGCGCCTCCGTCCGATTTTCAGCTGCCGCCCCCGCCTCTTTTTGTCGTCGCCGACGCTCCCTTCACCCTCCCTCTTTCCTTCTCCGGCCAGCTTGCCCTACAGCTGCTCAGCGCCCCAGAGAATGCCCTGCGCCCCGACAGCGGCTTCCTGGCCTTGTTGGCGCAGGCTGGGGCTGGCGACGAAATTTTGTTGATGCAGATGGCAGAGCAGAAGTTCTTTGGTCCGACCACCAGCAACCCCATCGCAGACCCCAATCCTCGGCTGGAGGCGGTCTTGGCCGCTGCTCGGCGGGGGGCCCGGGTGCGGCTGTTGTTGGACAGTTTTTTCGACGATCCAGAGTCCCCGCGCAACAACCAGGCCACCATCGACTACGTGAGTGGGATCGCTGCCGCCGAAGGGTTGGATTTGGCCGCCAGGATCGGCAACCCGACTGCGGGGGGCATCCATGCCAAGCTGCTCTTGCTGCACGTCGGGGGGCAGTGGTGGTCGGCTGTAGGGAGCCTCAACGGCAGCGAGGGCAGCTACAAGCTGAATCGGGAAGCCGTGCTTTTGGTCGAAAGCGCCGGCCTGTATGGCTGGCTGGGCGCTGTGTTCGCGCATGACTGGGAGCGAGGCCACTGAGTGTGGCGGCCCGGCTCCCAGATGCGGCGCGTCTACTCCAGCGCGTCGTAGGCGATCAGGGTCAGAAATTCGACAAATGTATCGTCCAGACAGAGTCGGTCGAGAAGGGTCACGGCGTCTGCGTAGCGGCCAGCCGAACGGCCTCCCAGCTTGGCCAGCTCTTCATCGCGCAGCTGGGCATAGAGTTCGCGGGTGACAGCCCGTCCGTCGTCGAGCACAGCTGCATGGCGGATCCACTGCCAGATCTGCGAGCGCGAGATCTCGGCGGTGGCTGCGTCCTCCATCAGGTTGTTGATGGCTGCCGCACCGTTGCCGAGCAGCCAGGCGTTCAGGTACTGCAAGGCCACGCTGATGTTGAGCCGCAGCCCGGCTTCTGTGATCGTGCCGCCAGGGACGGCAATGGCGGTGATTTGGCTGTCGACCACTTGCACGTCGCCGCGCAGGCGTTCCTTTTGGTTGGGGTGGTCGCCCAGATAGTTGCCGGCAATCTCCAGCACGACCGGCACCAGATCGGGGTGTGCCACCCATGTTCCATCGCAGCCGTCGTTGAACTCGCGCAGTTTGTCCTCGCGCACCTTGCGGAGCGCGTTCTGCGTCACCTCTGGGTCGCGCCGATTTGGGATGAAGGCGGCCATCCCCCCAATGGCATGGGCACCGTGGCGGTGGCAGACATGGACCATGCGCTCGGTGTACGCGCGCATGAAGGGCACTGTCATGGTCACCTGGGCACGATCGGGCAGGATCTGGCGGGGATTGGCGGCAAATTTTTTGATCACGCTGAAGATGTAGTCCCAGCGGCCGGCGTTGAGGCCTGCGGCATGTTGGCGCAGTTCGTAAAGAATTTCCTCCATCTCCAGCGCGCCCAGCAACGTCTCGATCAATACTGTGGCCCGCACCGTGCCGCGTGCGATGCCCAGCGCGTCCTGGGCAGCGACGAAGACGTCGTTCCAGAGCCGGGCCTCCAGGTGGCTTTCGAGCTTGGGGAGATAGAAGTAGGGGCCGCTGCCGCGCGCCAGCAGTTCGGCGGCGTTGCGAAAGAAATAGAGTCCAAAATCGAACAGGCTGGCCGAGACAGGTTCGTCATCCACCAGGAGATGTTTTTCGACCAGATGCCACCCACGCGGGCGGACGACCAGGGTTGCCACAGTCTCATTGAGGGTATAGCGCCGGCCGTCAGGGTTTTCAAAGGAGATGGTGCGGCGAATCGCGTCGCTGCAGTTGATCTGGCCGTCGATCACGTTGGCCCAGGTCGGGGAGAGGGCGTCTTCAAAGTCAGCCATGAAGACGTTGGCCCCTGAATTGAGCGCGTTGATCATCATCTTGCGCTCGACCGGCCCGGTGATCTCTACCCGGCGGTCGTTGAGATCGGCAGGCGCAGGCGCTACTTGCCAGTCAGCGTTCCGAATCGCTGCGGTCTCGGGCAGGAATCCAGGAAGTTCGCCGGCATCAAAACGCTGCTGACGCAGGCGGCGTGCGGCGAGCAGTTCGATGCGACGGGCATTGAACTGGCGATGTAGGTCAGCCACAAAAGCGAGTGTCTCTGGGGTCAACACTGCGGTGACAGCAGGTGAGCTGGCGCCAGTCACGTGCACGCCAGCTGGCATCGGATCAGACATTCATTCACTCCTGTGCTTTGGAAAAGGCGAAAGTGGATTCTACAGCTTGTATGGTACCACATGCCTGGCTGTCGAGCCGAGTCTGCACCGGTTGAGTCGGCAGCGAAGTCAGGCCGGCGAACTTTCTGGGGGGGGCAGTTCAGCGCTTTTCGACTGCGGGTGGGGGCCCCCTGGTTTACTCTTCCAATGTGCTCAGATCGCCGGGGTTCTGGCCCAGTTCCTGCGCTTTGAGCAGGCGGCGCACGATCTTGCCGCTGCGGGTTTTGGGCAATTTTTCGGTGAAGGTGACCTGGCTTGGCGTGGCGATCGGCCCGAGCTCGTGGCGCACATGTTCGACGATGCTGCTGCGCTGCGCGTCGCTGGCTTCGACCCCGATCCGCAGCACGACGAAGGCTTTGATGGCTTCTCCCTTGAGCGGGTCGGGGACGCCGATCACCGCCGATTCAGCGACGCTGGGGTGGGTGATCAGTGCTGACTCTACGTCAGCTGTGCCGATGCGGTGGCCAGCCACGTTGAGCACATCGTCGCTGCGCCCCAGCACCGAAATGTACCCTTGCTCGTCCCAGCTGGCGACATCCCCGGCTGCATAGCAGTGGGGGATCTCATTCCAATACTGTTCGTAGCGGGAGTGGCTGCCCCAGATCGTGCGCATCATGTGGGGGAAGGGGCGTTTGAGCACCAGCAGCCCTCCCTTGCCCCTGGGCACGGCGGCCCCGTTTTCGTCGACCACGGCGGCCTCCACCCCTGGCAGCGGCAGCCCGGCCGCGCCGGGGCGCGCGGCTGCCACGATCGGCGTGGCGATCGTCGGCCCGCCCAGTTCTGTCTGCCACCAGTTGTCGGCGATAAAGCCGTGCTGCCCCTCCCCGGTCAGGTGTTTGTGTGCCCAGCGCATCGCCTCCGGGTTGAGAGGTTCGCCGGCCACTGCGACCAGGCGCAGCGTGCGCAGGTCGTAGGGCTCCACAAAGCGGGCACCATATTTCATGAACATTCGCACCGCAGTCGGTGCAGTAAACAGCACGTTGACGCCGTACTGCTCGACACACTTCCAGAAAATCCCCGGGTCCGGCCAATCGGGCGCACCCTCCCGCAACACCGAGGTGATCCCTTCGACCAGCGGGGCATAGACGATATAGGAATGGCCCACCACCCAGCCGATGTCCGAGGTTGCCCAGAAGACGTCGTTGTCTTTGACATCGTACGTATGGCGCAGATGGTAGCTGGTCCCGACCATGTAGCCGCCGTGCACATGCACGACCCCTTTGGGCTTGCCGGTCGATCCGGAGGTATAGAGGATGTAGAGCGGGTGCTCGGCGTCGACGGGAACCGGGTCGACGTCTGGTTTGCTTTGCGCCAGCAGGGTGGCAAAGTCGACGTCGTGCGGGCGCAGAGGGCGCTGCGGGCCACGCTGCAGCCAGAGCACATGGCGCAGCGGCAGCCCCTCGATTGCCTGCTCGACGATGCTGCGCAGGTCGACAACCTTGCCCCGCCGGAAGCCGACGTCTCCGGCGATCACCACGTGGGCGCCGGCATCGACGATGCGGTCGCGCAGCGCACCCACCCCCATCCCGGCGTAGACGACCGAATGGATGGCGCCGAGCCGGGCGCAGGCCAGCATGGAGGCAACGCCTTCCACCGTCAGCGGCAGGTAGAGGACAACCCGGTCTCCACAGGTGACCCCCAGGCTGCGCAGCCCGCTGGCCAGCCGGGAGACAGTCTGGCGCAGCTCGTAGTAGGTCAGTTTGCGTTCGCTGCCGTCCTCGCCGATCCAGATCAGGGCCAGTTTGTTGCGGTTGGCCCCGTCGGCGTGGCGGTCGAGGGCGTTGAGGGTAATATTGGTCCGTCCTCCCACAAACCAGCGATGGTCAGGATAGTTCCACTCCAGCACCTTTTCCCAGGGGGTGAACCAGGCCAGGCGTTGGGCCCATTCCCCCCAGAAGCCGTCGGGGTCGGCCAGGCTGCGGGCATGTGCCCCGGCCAGGTCTTGCAACGTGGCCTGGGCTTTGAGCCATTCTGGAGCGACCAAGAACTCCTGGTGGGTTGCAATCTGTTCGATCAAAGCAGTTGTCTCCGCCCCAAAGGGCTACAAAAAATTCGTTCAACCTTCCAGCGTGCTGGTATCGCCGACAGGCTGGCCCAGCACCTGGGCCTTGAGCAGGCGACGCATAATTTTGCCGCTGCGGGTCTTGGGCAGCGTCGTGACAAAGTCGATGGCAGCCGGGATGGCGATCGGGCCGACCTCGCTGCGCACATGTTCTTTGAGCTCGCGCACCAACGCATCGGAACCGGTCACCCCGGCGTTGAGGATACAGAAGGCATGGATGACATTGCCTTTGAGGTCGTCGGGAACCCCAATCGCAGCTGCCTCGGCGACGGTCGGGTGGGCTACCAGCGCACTCTCGATCTCGGCAGTGCCCAACCGGTAGCCAGACACCTTGATCACATCGTCCATGCGCCCGATGATCCAGAAATAGCCGTCTTCGTCGCGACGGGCGCTGTCACCGGTGAAATACCAGCCCTGGCTGGCAAATTCTGACCAGTAGGTCATCCGGTAGCGATCTGGGTCGCCCCAGATCGTGCGTGCCATGCCGGGCCAGGGGTGCTTGATCACCAGATAGCCGTCCTCGTTGGGGTCTGCCGTGCTGCCCGCCAGTCTCGGTCTGCCACCAGGTGTCCATGATCGGGCAGCGTTCGTGGCCGATGTACTTGTGGTACCAGCGCCAGGCTTCGGGGTTGATCGGCTCGCCCACCGACCCCAACAGCCGCAGGCTGCTGAGGTCGTGACGGCGGGTCCATTCCTCGCCGAAACGCATAAAGCTGCGGATGGCCGTAGGCGCGGTGTACAGGATGGTGATGTTGTATTTTTCGACCAGCTGCCACCAGCGGTCGGGCAGCGGGTAGCCCGGTGCCCCCTCGTACATGAAGCTGGTCACCCCCAAAATCAACGGCGCGTACACAATATAGCTGTGTCCGGTGATCCACCCTGGGTCTGCTGCACACCAGTAGCGGTCCTCTTCCCGAAGGTCGAAGACATACTGGAGGGTGGTCGCAATGTGGACCTGGTACCCACCGCACGTGTGCATCAGCCCTTTGGGTTTGCCCGTCGTGCCTGACGTGTACAGAATGAAGAGGGGATCCTCGGCATCCATGTGTTCGGTCTCGCAGGCAGGGCTGGCGATCGGCAACGCCATCAGCTCGTGCCACCAGAAATCGCGGCCGGGTGCCATCTGTATGTTTTGGCCAGTGCGCCGGTAGACGATCACCTTCTGCACGACCGGGCTGCGGTTGACCGCCTCGTCGGTAATGTCTTTGAGGTTGACCGTCTTGCCGCGCAGCCAGGCGCCGTCACAGGTGACCACCACCTTGCTGCGCGCATCGGTGATGCGGTCGGCCAGCGCCTGTTCGGAAAAACCACCGTAGACCACGCTGTGGATGGCGCCGATCTTGGCGGTCGCCAGCATGGCGATCGGCAGCTCGGGCACACGGCCCATGTAGAGGGTCACCGTGTCCCCGCGTTTGACCCCCATGCTCTTGAGGACATTGGCAAACCGGTTGACTTCCTTCCACAGCTTGAAATAGCTGTAGGTGCGCTGCTCGCCGTTCTCGCCTTCCCACAACAGAGCGAGCTTATTTTTGCGCCAGCTCTGTACATGGCGGTCGAGCGCGTTGTGGACGATGTTGGTCTGACCGCCGACAAACCACTTGAAAAAGGGCGCGCTGCTTCGGTCGAGCACAGTGGTGTAGGGTTCGTACCAGTCGATGAGCTCCTGGGCCCGTTGGTCCCAGAAGGCTACCGGGTCCTCGACAGCTCGCTGGCGCAGTGCCAGGTAGTCGGGCACTTTGGCCTGAGCCACTGTTTCGGCAGAGGGCGGATAGATCTCTTTGCTGGCAGAGATGGCTTCCATGGCAGCTGTCATGGGTGGATTCCTCCTGCGGGATCGGTGTATGGAAAACAGACGTCAAATGTAAAACAGTATACATTTTTGTCCCGCCGCTGGCAAGCGGCATCAAAAGCGCGCGAATCAGCTCTGGGCGGCAGCCAGCGCAGCCCGGTGTCTGTACACCTTGGCAATGGCAGCCACTGCCTGGTCGACCCCCTCCTTGCCGGAGCGAAAGATCGCCTCTCCCAGCCAGATGGCCTCTTGTTCGTAGGCGTAGGTCGCCACCGGCAGGTCAAGCTGGTCGAACTGGAAGCGTTCCGGGTAGGCTGTCGGCACCGGCAGGCGCGAACGCAGCGGTTGGAAGAGCTCGTAGCGGTGCATGGGTTCGTAGCCGATACTGGCGCCCAGCCCTTCAGCCCCCAACGCAGCACAGATGACGCGATGATCTACCCCCCAGACTGCCGGGTCGACGGCAAAGATGTACAAAAAGACCGACCGTCGCGTGATGCGCGGGTCGGGGCGCAGCACACGCACCCCTGGAAGTTCGCTCAACGCCTCGTCCATGTAGCGGACTGCGGCCTCTCGCATTTCAGTCTGTTCGGGCAGACGCTCCAGCTGCACTCCTGCCAGCGCAGCGTGCAGCTCGCTGCTGCGGAAGTTGGCGCCGAACAGAGTCACCGGTTCATTCTCGGCAGGCGGACGGCCGCAGTTGACAATGCTGGTCGCCGCATGGAAGAGCTCGGGCGTCTTGCAGATCAAAATGCCCCCCTCGCCTGCGGTCAAAAGCTTGGAGGATTGCAGGCTGAACGAGCCAAAATGGCCCAGTGTGCCCGCCCCCCGCCTTTTCCATTGCATCCCGTGTGCGTGGGCGCAGTCTTCTACTACGATCAGGTTGTGGCGTTCGGCGATCTCCAGCAGCGCATCCATATCGGCCATCAACGACCCGACATGCACCGGGAGGATCGCCCGTGTGCGTGGGGTGATGGCGGCTTCGACCGCACGCGGGTCCAGGCAATACGAATTGGGGTCAATATCGACGATGACCGGAATCGCGCCCGCCGCCATCGGCGCGGCCGCCGTGGCCTGAAACGAGTAGGCCGGCACGATCACCTCGTCGCCCCAACCGATGCCGGCCGCGCGCAGGGCGATCTCCATCGTCACCGTGCCGTTGGCCGCCAGGATCGCATGCTCGCCCCCCTGGAACGCCAAAAAGTTTTCCAGCAAGGCCTGTGTGCGCGGGCCGGGGTAGGGAAACCCGCCCCACTGGCCCGAACGAACCACCTCAGCTACCGCTTCCACCTCGCGTTCGTCGTGTACCGGCCAGGCTGGGTAGGGCGTTTGAATCTGCTTCTCTCCGCCCAGAATCGCTAACGTCGAATTCATTTGTCCTCCTTGGGGAGCAGCGGTCGTCTCTTGTTTGTCACGAATTGTTGTCACTGAATCGGTGTTTGGTGTGCAGCGGCAGGCACTTTACGGCTGCTGGCTGGGCAAGTATGGCCAGCCAGCAGCGTCCCAGCCCAACGACTCGATCCGCAGTTTGGAGATCCCTGCCTGGCGGGCGTCGTAGGCATGATAGACAAACCAGTCCGTCTTTCCTTCTCGATAAATGCCGTTGTGCCCAGGCCCCCGCCAGCGATCGTAGGCCTGCAGAAGCAGCGTACCGCCCCCTTCGAGCAGCGGGGTTCCCGCTCGGTCCACGTAGGGCCCTGTGATTGCGGGAGCCCGCCCGACACGCACGTTGTACGTGCTTTGGATCCCACGACAGCAGGCGTCGAACGAGGCGAAGAGATAATAAAATCCGTTACGCCGCAGGAGGAAGGGGGCTTCGATCGCAGTACCCCCTGGCCCAGCGGCCGGCCGCTGAGCCAGGGGGTAGACTGTCGGGTCGTCAGGGTCGGGTTTGCCTGTCACCGAGTCCAGTTTGCGCAGCTGGAT
>JAPLGY010000645.1 GCA_026389955.1 Caldilinea sp.
CTTCCAGCACGGCCAGCGCCTGGGCGGGGGAGCGGCGGTTCAAAAAAAGTTCGGCAATTCCCCAGACCAGCGCTCGTCCTGGGTTGCGTCGGGGGGAATCTGCTGCCCAAGCCAGCGCCTGCTGGATCGGTTCTTGGGCCGGTTCTTCGAGCTCCAGCAGGCCTTGCACCAACCTCAGATAGCCTTCGGCCTTGGTCGGGTCGTTTGCCGGGATCGCTTCGACCACCTGCACGGCATATTTGACTGCGCCCAGCTCGATCAGTGTGGCAGCGGCGCTGGCAGCGGTCCAGCCGTCGCTCTGGGTGCCCAACAGCGCAAGCCGGTCGGCCAGTTCGATCCGTGCCTCGCGCGGCAGCTGGCGCACCGGCATGGAGCGCACCGCCTCTTGCAGGGTATAGACTTGAAAATCGACCTCGCTGTTGGCGGCCGGCCGTTTGACCTGCCGCAGCAGCGTCTGTTCTCCCTGGCGCGCCAGCCCACTTTCCCGTCGCGCGGCTTGGATATTGGCGATCGTCGTCAGCTGTGCCAACAGGTCGTCGCTGGCCCCGACCTGGCCAAACACGATGGCGGCCACCCGACGTGCCTGCAGGCTGGTCAACGTGGCGTTGCGCAGGGTGTCGGCCCCGATCTCCAGCAGGCGGGCCAGCGGTGCCGAGCTGGGGTGGCGGCGCAGCTGCAGGCTCGCTGCGGTGGCGACCGCCAGGATCAACTGTGCGCCGGCGTCGTCGTGGCGGCGCAGTGCGTTTTGGATCAGCGCCTTGGTGAGCGGGTGGGGGCCCAGCCGGACGATTGTTTCTGCCAGCAACTGGCGCTGCTCCGGCACCACAGCCGGCCTGTCCCAGGCTCCAGGCCACTGGTCGAGAGCTTCCAGCAGCGCAAAGGCCTGCTGCGGCTCGCCGATGGCTGCGGCGGTCGATGCGGCATAAAGCAGGCGCTCGCTCCCTGCACGATCCTGGCGGGAAGCGGACAACAGGGCGGGTTTTGCCCGCTCCAGCTCCTGAGCGATCTGCCACGCCAGCCCGATCCGGCGATCCAGCTGGCGAGAGAGCCGATGGAGCCCCTGGAACCGCGCCAGGGGCTGGCGTGGGGCAGCGAGCCCGACCACCTCCAGCATCTCCTCCGCTGCCCCTGCGTCGGCCAGCGCTTCCCAACACTTTTGCAGCAGCCAGGAGTCTGGCTGGTACTGATGGGGAACGCCCTGGACCTGGGCCAGCCACCAGGCCCGCTGGCAGAAGGCCCACTGGCCGATGTCGCTGGCGCGTACAAGGGAGTGATCTCTGGCCACGGCGCCGCTCACTCTTCGCTTTCGCTGTCCAGCAGCGAAAGCCCTGGATCGGCGGCAGCCAGATCGGTGCCCAGCTGTCGGTCCAGATGGCGTTCAAAGGCCAACAAGGCGACACGCATCTGCTCCTGGCGGAACGCCAGTGTCAGGTCGCCGCGGGTTCGTTCGAGCACCCCGCGCAACACGTCGGTGTGCCGACGCAGCCCCTCGGTCACAGCGTCTGGGAAGTCCACGGTCACCAGCTGGCTGTAGACCTCGTCCATGAACAGCAGGTACTGCTCGGCTTCTGTCACGCGGCCAGCCCGCATCAGGTCGAGCACGAAGCGGCGCATCTCGGTGGCGGCCTCGCTCATTCCACGCAAGTAGGTCGGCCCGGGCACCCGCAGGGCACCCGGTCCAGGCAGCGGCAGGCCCAGCGCCACCGCATGTACCAGGTGCGCCTCCACCAGCTCCTTGAGCGCATCCTGGGTGTAGCCAGCGTAGTAGAGTGTCGGCTGCACGGCGATGGCCTCCAGCATCGCCGCCGCTTCACTGCGTGCCTGGGCCAGCAGCAGCTCTGCCTCGTGCCATTCGTGGCGATGGATGGCGCGGATGCTGTTGGCGCAGGCACGCGTCAGGCTGCGGCTGCGGGCCAAGGTTTCGTCGCGCAGGCTGTTGAGGGTGGTCAGCTCGCTGCGGATGGCATCGACGATCGCGTTCAGCGGGGGTGCCACAGCACGCTCCTCGCCGGACAACGGTGCGCCGGTCAACATTCGCTGTAGCCGCACACAGCGCATTTGCGGCACCCTTCGACGTTCAAAAAGCTGGCTTCGCCGCATTCTGGGCAGATGTCGCCGATCGGTTTGGCTGCGATCGGCAGTGCCAGCTGTTCGGGCAGCAGCACCTCCTCCGCCGCAGGCAGCTCGCTCAGGTATTCGGCCAGCACCTGGGCGATGCCGTCCGGCAGCGAGCGCACCCGATTGGCGCCAAAGCCCAGCGGGCGCCCCCCACCGATGCCCGCCATTTCATCCATGACCCAGCGCAGCCGCTCTGTAGGGGGCAGCGTGCCCGGCATCCGCAGGATCAGGCTGATCAGGCGGCCGGTCGCCTCGCTGACCGCAGTCACCTCGGTGCCGGCCTTGCCGACGTTCATAAAAACCTCAAAGGGCTCGTTGCGATCGTCGCTGTTGACCGTGATGTAGGCGGTGCCCAGCGGTGTATCCTTGCGGTAGGTCGCCCCGCGCAACCTGGCGGGCCGTGGGCGTTTCATCAGCGCCCGTTTGAAGTCAAACCCTGCCGTTCCCTCCTGTGCAGGGCGGCTGTGGGTGCCGTTGGCGGACACGGCGGCGGGGGGCTCCTCTTTTTTCTGTTTGGTGGCCTGGGTTTCCAGCACTACCTGCTCGCGACTGCCCGTCACATAGACGGTCAGCCCCTTGCAGCCCATTTCCCACGCCAGCATATAGGCTTGGGCAACCTCCTCCTCGGTGGCACCTTCGGGAAAATTGCAGGTTTTGGAGATGCTGTTGTCGGTAAACGCCTGGATGGCTGCCTGCATCCACACATGCTCCGCAGCCGAGATGTCACTGCTCACGACAAAGGCATGGCGCAACGCCTCTGGAAGTTCGGAGACGGTCTGGCAGGAACCGTAGATGGCAGCATGCTGCTTGATGCGTGCCTTGGCCGGTTCACTCAGATCGGTGGCGTTGAGTGCCTGCTCGAAGAGCGGGCTGGTGTAGGCCAGCTCGACATTCCGGTCGCCATCTTTGAAGTGGCGGATGTAGCCCAGTGCGAAGACCGGTTCACAGCCGTATCCTTCGCAGCCCACCACGGTCGCAATCGTGCCGGTCGGCGCAACCGTCGTCTGGGCTGCGTTGCGGATTCCATGCTCGGCAATCCCGCGGACGATCTGTCCCCAGTCCAACTTGGGACGCTGCCAGTCACGCACGTGCGGGCGCAGCGGCTGCGGTGGCTGCCAGACCATCCCTGGGCGCGGGTCGTAGATGCTGCCCGCAAACGCTCGGAAGGGGCCCCGTTCGGCTGCCAGCTCGATGCTGCGCTGCATCGCATGGTAGCGCACAAACTCCATGATCTGGGCGGCAAATTCCTGACCTTCCTCGCTGCCGTAGCGAATGCCCAGCTGGTACATCATGTCTCCCAGCCCCATAATCCCCAGCCCGATCCGCCGCGCCCGGTAGGCAGCCTCGGCGACTTCTGGAACAGCCGGCACATACGCATTGGCGCTGACGACATTGTCGAGAAAATGGGTGCTCTCCCGGATTGTTCGCTCCAGCAGCGCCCAGTTGACCCCTGTCTGGCCCTTCTGGAGAACATGGTTGGCCAGATTGATCGAGCCCAGACAGCAGTTTTCATAGGGGCCCAGCCACTGCTCTCCACAGCCGCGCGACACATAGCCTTCGGTGATCCAAGTGTCGCTCTTGGGTTCATAGAGATCGTAGACCGTCGCAACCCCTGCGGGAACCACCTTCACCACCCTGGCTGCCCAGTTGCCGCCGGTAAAATTGGAACGCAGCGCCGCCTCTTCCATCTGCATCCGCTTGTCTGCAGGTCCACATGCCCATCCGTCGAGAAAAGACCATCCAGCAACCCGGTCAGAAACGCACGGTTGCTGTTGACATAGAGATCGGGCAGATGCTTTTCGGGCCCGAGCGCTGGTGCCAAAGGCAACGATTGGACCCAGTCCGCCAGAACGGGGTTCGGTTGGGGGGCAAGGGGCGTCGAGTGAGAACTGGTCTGGGGAGCGGGGACGCGCGCTGCAACGCCGACCTTGGCGAAGGCCGCTCTGGTGACCTTGTGCCATGCTTCGTCGTCGGCCTGTGTGTGGAACTGTCCCCCCTGTTCGGACAGACGATCGGGGGGGACGGGTCTATCTCCGAGCAAAATTCCGACCAGAAAGCCGTACTCTCGGTCGGTCAGCCCCTCCAGTCTGGCTGGAACAGGGTTTTCGGGTATCACGGAACGAGAGACCCGGACCCAGTCGCCTTTCTTCAGTTGGTCGAGGCGGCGGGGTTTAAAAAACTGGGTATGCGCCTCGCGGACATGAAACTGATGCGAGGCCGTGACGCGGACAACGGCGCCATCTGAAAGATGAAGGTCGTAGACCGGCATCGCTTCGTTGATTTCCACGGTGGCCACGCGCCCTGTTCCCAGGACAGTGCAGATTTCGTCCCCCTCGCCGAGGCTGTCCGCACGTCGCCAGCCCTGTGGGGTCGCCACCAGGGTGTCGCCGGTGACGCACGGGTTGGTCGCCTCCAAATCGTACAGATGGGGCACTGGGTTGGAGCGGTTGGCTGCGTCGATAAAGAGTGCACCCGGCTCGCCGTTGTGATGGGCGTACCGGACAATCCTGGCAAAGAGGTCGCGTGCCCGCAGCTGCTTCCAGACCCGGCCATCGCGCGGGTTGCGCAGCGCAAAGTCGGTGTCATCACGCACAGCCACCATGAACTCGTCGGTGATCGCCACCGAAATGTTGAAATTGGCGATCTTGCCTTCCTCTGCCTTGCAGCTGATAAACGCTTCGATGTCCGGGTGGTCGACGCGCAGCACGCCCATGTTGGCCCCCCGTCGGCTGCCTCCCTGGGCGATCTCTCCAAATGCCTGGTCGTAGACACGCAAAAAACCCACCGGTCCGGTCGCTCTCCCTGCCGAGGTGTGGACAATGTCGTTTTTGGGGCGCAGACGGCTGAACGAAAAACCGTTGCCGCCGCCGGTCTGCTGGATCAAGGCAGCCACACGCAGGGTGCTGAAGATGCCGTCGCTCATTTTGCCCATATCGTCTTCGATCGGCAGCACAAAACAAGCTGCCAGCTGCCCGAGCGGCGTGCCTGCGCCGGTAAAGGTTGGGCTGTTCGGGAAGAAACGGCGCTCGGAAAGAAGCTGGTAAAAGGTACGGGTCACCTCTTCTGCATTGCCCCCCTGTTCGTGCTCTGGCTGGGCCACATGGCTGGCCACCCGATAGAACATGCCCGCCGGTGTCTCCAGGTAGCTGCCGTCGAAATCCCGGCGCAGATACCGCTTTTCCAACACTTGGATGCTGTTTTTGTGCAGGTCGATCGCTGCGTCGTCGACATAAGAAGGACAGACGACCGGAAACCGTTGGCCTTTGACGGTCTCCAGGACGGTATAGGCTGCCCCCTGCCGGGGAGCCTCCTGGGCCAGGACCGGAGTAGAGATTGGGTGGGACATGCGTGGTCTCCTCTGAAATGGTGTGTGTCGATCGACTGTCAATCCCCAAAACAAAAAACACTCAAAAAGACGCCGGCAGGCAGTTCACCGACAACAGAAGAATGGGCAGTCTGCTCTGTCTGCGCCACTCGCCTGGGTTGCTTGCGTTTGCGGTTCTCTGGCGGCCGTCAGCGTTGCCCGGCCTGTACCGCTCAGGGCTCTAGCCAGGGGAGTTGGCCGAACGTCCCATCAGCCGGTCAATTTCGTTGCGCACCTCGGTCAAATCGCCCATGTCGAGATAGACGCTGGCAAACCGAATGTAGGCGACCTGGTCCAG